>JAAOYD010000027.1 GCA_018221165.1 Candidatus Woesearchaeota archaeon
TCAATGCCAAGGATAATCTTCGTGTTCATGTTCGCGAGGATTTGTCGCGGAATCAATGAAGGTAATTGTGTTATCGCTAACAAACCGACTTTGAACTTGCGGCCTTCGCGTGCGATGGTGGAGAAAATGTTTGAGCCTTTTTCTAAAACTTCTTTCCCCAAAACACGAGGGGCTTCTTCGAGTACGATTGACGCAACTGGTTTTTCTTTGAGTGTTCCTTTCAGTTTTGCGCGCTTGTATGCTTTGAACAGTTCAGTGGTAATCATGCTGCCGATGAGGATTTCTTCGCGGCCGTCGAAGCTTGATGTGTCAATCACCACAATCTTCGCGTCCATGATGGCCTTGACGATATCGGTAATGGTCGTCGAGCCAGCGTTAAGTGTGAAAATTCCTTCTGTGTGAAGTTGCTGTCCGTCCCAGGAGAGGTTGAGCATATTCATGACGCGTCGTCGAACGACAGCGAGCGTTCCTTCGTGGTACTTGTTGTCCAATGGTTTCTCAAGAACAACCGCTTCCACCCAGTCCTTGCCATGCTCTTTCCAGTATGCGCTCAATGCTTCTTTCTGCGGTGCGCTCCATTCGACAGCACCACTGAAATGGTCTGGTGTGACATCTTTGAGATTGAAGACCAGTGAATCAGTATTGGGTAATGGTTCAGGTGAGTAGTATTTTACCTTGTTCCGCGCGTCAGGATGCTGCTTCAATCCTGGCTCTGCGTTGTAGTACTCGTCGTGCGGATCGAGGACGAGCATGCCCGCGTAGTTTTCGCTCGCGAGCTTCCACAGCAAGCATTTCACAAGATTGGACTTTCCTCTTCCTGTTGTTGCCGGCACGAGGACGTGATGGCTCAACGTTTTCACACCGTCGAGGAAGAGCGGAACGTCCAGGACTTTTGAGCCACTCCTGAGATTGCCGAGGAATATGGGGTTTTTGGGTTTCGTGATGAATGAGAGATCCTCTTTTGTGACTTCTTTGAGTTCGCTGAAGAATCCTGGGAGTGATTTGCTCACTTTGTACCCTTTCTTCTGGATGGTGATGAGTGATTTCAACTTCGCGAGGGTGTAGTTCCGCAGGTGCGGGTCCATGAAATCGAGCTTTGTATCCTCTTCTAAGGTCATACCGGAGATGAGTTCGAGATTTTGTTCCGAGATTTGTGAGCCGTAGAGGAGGTCGTAGACATGCATGAGGGTTTTGGCTTCTTTTGATTCGGCGATGAGCAGCTCGCCAAGCTCGAATTCCTCTGCGGATTTCTGCCGCGCAAGCAGTTCACCGAAGCCGCCTGAGATGATTAAGCCTTTTACCTCTCCCACCATGCCGCGACGGACACGAGCGTCGTTTATATCTTTGTTTCTCAGCAAGAATATATTTCCATATGGAAAATAATTATTACACGAGGAAAAATCATCTTTATCAAGCAAATCTAGAGATAATCGATAGTTCGTACTGCTTCGCGAACAGTTTCTGCGAGGTCAGCAGTGGTCGCGATGACAGGGTCGTTGCGGTAACCATCGCTCTTTAGAGTATAGCTCGTTCCCTGTTGTCCAGGTTCAGTCGTGATCTGCGTCGGGACTCCTTTACTCTTGAGATAGACTTGGAAGACGTGCTGCAGTTCTCTCGTTGCAGTTTCAAGGCTCGCAAGTCGCATGCTGCTTTGCTGTCCAATATCATTCAGAACGAAAATCCGGTATCCACCAGAATCCTTATAGAACGCGACAAGGCCGTCTAAGAACTCTCCTTCATCAAGTTGAGCGAGTAACGCTGTGCGTGCCGCTTCTCGCTTATTATCATCCCACCATTCAGATGCGATGAGGCCGATATCATCTCGGGTAATCACACGTAAGTTATGTGGTGCTTGGACTTGAGGTGCGTCTCCGCGGTGTTTCAAGATTGGATTTGGTCCTTGCGTCATACAGTCAGAATTCTGTAGAATGATATAAAGCTTGCGTCTTTGTTGCCTTTACAGAGTGCTAACGCAGCGCCGCTTCGAGCAGCTGTGCATTCACATTGTGCAACGCCACGACAAACAGCGATTCCGCCCAGCCCAGCGGCGCGTTCTCATTTGGCTTGTTGGTATTTGAGAAATAGAGCTCAGGAATGAAGCCCTCATCATCTTGTGTCTCAATCATGAGCTTAATGAACTCCTTCGTCTTCTCTTTGTCGCCGAGCTGCTCGTAGATAATCGCTAACCACGAAAGTCCAAAGCACCACTCTGCTTCTTCAGAATAGCCATCTTCGTTCTTGTTGTAATAATGATCGTTCTTGTATCTGATAACGCCTTTGCGGCGCAACAACAGATACTCAACATTTTTCAGAATGTGATCGCGTTCTGTTGAGGTCACGACATTATACGGCCAAATGAGGCTGAGTAACGAAAGGTCGACGAACTTCTTCGCACTCTCCCGAGGCAACAACTGTCGTAACGCCGCTTCACCACTCTTGATGAGTCGAGGTGAGACATGAATCCCTATTTTCTTCACAGCCTTCAGACCAGCAACGCAGGCGCCGATAGAAGAAGCATGTACTTCCTCATCTTCTTCCCACATACCACTGTCGAAATCGTGCCAGTACTCAATACTAGCTAAGTAATCAACGAGTTTCTGCACAATACGAACGTCATGCTTGTTCTTAATAACTGAATGACCCGCGCTGCCCAATTCGCCAACTCTGAAGAGAATGGCACCGATGCTGTCATTCTGCTTGTTCCCCCAGTCCTCCCAGAACTCATCGAAAGTCTCCGGATGGACCCGCGCGTGGATATACTGATACTTGTGCTCAGGTTTGTGGGCGATGACCCAATCGATTTTCTCTTCATGCTTCTTGAACACGTCCAGGAGCGCGCGATAGGTCTTCTGCACTACCTTCCACTCGCCGAGCACCTCGAACGAGAGGCACTCATAGAAATTATCGCGCAGCCAACTCTTGTCATAGCCAGTCGAGACGTCCTTCTTGGATGCGGCGAACAGTCCTGATTTGTACTGGAGGCTTTTCAACACCTGTTCGTGCTGTTTGATGAGCTGCTGCTTCGTAATGGCGCCGCCGGCCTTTTTGCCTGGCTTCAGGACGGACTTCGCTTTCTTAGCTGCCTTCTTCACAGTCTTGGCTTTCGCCTGTTTCTTCACAGCTTTCGCCATCTCCCACCTCTTTTCCCTTCTTACGTTTCTCCCTGTTTTATAGTTTTCGAGGAGAATCATTAAATATATGCTCTACCATACTCTTTCTATGGAGAAGGACGCCATGCTGATGAAGTGCGGCCGCTGCCTCCAGCAGGTCGCGCTCGGTGAGATGAAGTACGCGAAAGATGGCAGAACGCTCATCTGCCAGAAATGCCGCGGTCTGAGCGTGAAAGAACATCTCGAGAAGATTAAAGGGCATGATGCCTCACCAGAGACAAAGACGCGCTACGCGTGCACCGACTGTGGGTTCAGCTTTAGCAGAGGTAACATCACGCCGAAACGCTGTCCCTATTGCGCGAAAGAAACTATTGTACTCCAAGAGAAGATGTCGAGCGCTGGTCTCATCGACGACGCTTAGAGGAAATCGAGAATCTTACGAACATCTGGCTCTGTCACTACAACATCCGCTGCTGCTGAAACTTTCTCACTTTCTGGCAGGAAGGCGATGCCCAAGCCTGCTTCTTTTAGGATGTCGATATCATTTTCTCCATTACCAACAAATACAGTCTCTGAAATACTAATCCCTTCACGTTCACAAATCGCGTGCAACGCCTTGTACTTTGAGCCTTGATCATACACAGTGTCTTTCCACCCAGCGATTAATCCTTTCTCGTCAAAATCAATCTCGTTCACGAACACATCTTCAAAGGGATAATTGGGAAAGAGCGTGTCAACGAGAATTTTTAGCGCGCCGGAGATAACTCCAAGCTTGTAGCCACGCTTGTGCAACTCTGCGATTGTCTTTTCTGCCCCATTCATAGGCCGGTGACGCTTCGCCGCGTCCTCGAAATCCTTCTTTGTCGCGCCGAGGCGTTGAAAATCACCCATATCTTCATCAAGCCATTCCTTATAGCTCAAAGTGCCGGCTTTGAAGCGCGCAATACACTCCTCTTCAAAAGCTGCGCCTTTTTTCTCACCTTGGATGTGTCTGTGTAGCGTGTTCCAGTATTGCGGATGGTCTATACCCTCGACGAGCGTGCCATCCAAATCAAAGCAGACGAGCTTATACTTCATAGAGATGAGAGAAAAGAAGGCTTTTATCAAGTTTATCTACAACAGCGGGTTTTGGCCGCCATACAATGCCTGGAACTGGCCATTCCTGAACTCTAAGGAGAAGATGTCGTTGTTGCAGTTCGTGGCACGCATCTTCACTACCGCAATCTCACGTACGACTTGTCGACGGAACGGCGTCAAGCGAATAGTAATGATGCCATCTGAGAGGAAATCTTCAATCTCATACTCGCTATACTTGGAGCCATCAAGTGGCATCTCGGAAATCAGGAAGCTTGTGATGCGCAGGTCTCTGAGATATTCAAAGATATAAAACAGTTCGATACGCGGGTTCTCGAATCGGGAGAGCACGTACAGCGCGCTCAAGGAATCCAAGACGAGCAACGGACAGCCGGCTTCGACGTGAATCTTCTTCACCACGTTCTTGATGACGTTCAGCCAGGACTTGTTGTTGTCTGTGTTGACGTCGTGAATCTCTTTCCTGATAGTGCCGATATCGACGATAATGAGGCTGCCGAGAGTTTGGTCTTGGAGCTCGGCCATACGGGTCTTGAGGTCTGAGAGTTCCTTCACGATGACGAGGTTGATGCGGCGCATGTCATAGTCCATGTTAACCATGTGGTTGACGAGCGACTCCGCGGACTGTTCAAGTGAGAAGTACAGACCGTTTTTGCCTGCTACCGCTTCGTGGTAGAGCACGTTGAAGCAGACACTGCTTTTCATCGTGCCGGCTGCACCACTGAGCAGGGTCAGATGTCCTTCAGGCACACCGCCTTGGATATTTTCATCAAGACCTTGGATATGTAGTTTAACACGAGAGATAGCTTTCTTGTCAGAGACTATAGTTTCCGGCATCCACTCACCCTTTTTAGTACTCTAAATTATCATGATTTATAAATGTTTCAGTTGCTATGCGTGATGTCATCGACGAAGCCCGACTTCACGTTGACGATGATATTATCTTTCTCCAACTCTTCGCAGCCGACAATCATACCTTGTGTCTTGATTTGCCAGAGTCGTTTCCCGACTTGTGCGCCAGGTTCGCTGGTCATGACACTGGTGTAATGGCCTGCTTGGTGTGCCACGCCTGAAAGACCGGGCATGTAATCGAGGTTATACGCTCCTTCGCCATCCAACACATAGAGGTTGTGGTCATAGCTCCCAACCACAACTTCCAAGGCACCGTCGTTGTCGATGTCTGTGATGAGAGGTGCAGTGACTATCCAGAAATCTGTCTCGTAGCTCCAGAGTTTTTCACCCCTGTGAGACAGGCAGTACACTTTATTATCGCAGCTCCCAAACACGACTTCGAGTTCATCGTCGTTGTTTAGGTCCGCCATGGATGCTTGGCCGTAGATTGCGCCTTCGGTGATGAAGTGCCAGTGTTCGTTCCCTTTCAGGTCGAGGCAGTAGAACATGCCGGTCGTATCTCCTATCACCAGATCCTGTTCGCTCAGCAGCTTGCCGAATGCAGGTTTTGCTCTGATGGGGCCGCGTGCCTTGAATTCCCAGAGCTTGTTCCCCAGCGGACTGTAGCTGTAGAGCGTTCCACTTTCGGTGCCGAAGATGAGTTGTGTCGCTTCGGCCGTACTCACTGCCGGTTCGCTCTCGATTGAGCCATCCACCTCGATGACTGAGCGTTCCTTGCCGTTTCCATCGAGGATGACGAACTTGCCCGCGGTTGTACCGAAGAGAATCTCTGCTGTGCCATCCTTGTCGATGTCCTCGACGAGGATGCGTGAGCGTACCGCGCCTTGCGTTTTGTATTTCCAGAGGAGCTTGCCTTGGTTGTTGAGGCAGTACACAATGCCGAGCTCAGTTCCAAACAGTATCTCAGGGAGCTTATCCCCATTCACGTCTTTGATAGTTGGCGTTGCTGGTACGCTATCGATACGATCGCTGTCATAAAAGAAGCTTTCAGTCTCTTCCACTTGTTCCTTAATGTCATACTGCCACTTCTTCTTGCTTTGCTCGTCTATGCAGATGACTGAGCCGTTGCGTGTGCCGAAGATAATCTCTTTCTTGCCGTCCTTGTCGATATCGACAGCGGCGGCGCTGCTCAAGAGAGGACTCTTCGCGTCGAACACCCATTTCTCAAGAATCCTACCCTTATGATGATGTGTGCTCTTATTGAAACTGAACATGTCGCTTCCAGCGGACGCAGCGTATTTAAAGTTTATGCACTCCTCGAGAGCGACTACCTCTAGACAATAACTTTATAAACGTCTTTCTCGGGTTTCCAAGCCATGGATGAGAAGCTCCGCGAGGAGATACAGAAGCGTCTGGCTCTGAAAGAGAACCCTGCTAAGATGCGTACGGAACTCGTGCAGAGCGGCTATGCTGAGCACGAAGTGGATGCTGCGCTGAAGAGCGAAGCTGACCATCATGTCCATGTGCAGGACAGCAAGGACAAGCATAACAGCCGTATTCTCGCGCTCAGGGAGTTCATTGACCGCTTTGGCTATGGTGCTGCTTCGCCGCAGTTCATCAACATCCTCTTCTATGTTACGGGCGCTGGCATTTTCACGCTTGGCATCCTCAATGGCATACGTGCCGTCTTGAGTATGCTCATCAGTTCAGTCATGCAAGAATATTCTCGTGTGCACAAGGTGGGTAAGAATGTCATTTCTGCGGCTGGCATCATTTTCGGCTTCAGTTTCCTCATCATGGCTTTTGCCATCCGCGCGCGGGTAGTGTGGCTTTATGCCGTTGGTATGCTTATTGCTAGTCTTGGTGTCGTTACCTATGGTGATCTCTACCAGAAACTCGTTTTCGAGACTATTCGTCGGGAAAAGATGGGCGGTATCCTGAAGCGAATGGGGCAATACGGTGTGCTCATCACCATGGTGAGTATGCTCATAAGCGGTTGGGTCATCGAGCGCTTCCCTGAAACAGGGTCATACACGTTCAATCTCTTTGGCATGACCATTACCCCCATTGGCTATCTTCTCAGCTTTGAAATAACCGCGTTCGCGTTTATCATTTCCGGCTACCTCCTCAGCATGCTTAAGGGGCACCGCGCTGAGCGCAAGTACAGTTTCGGTCGCTTTGTCAGAGAGCATTACTCCTCGTTACGCGGTCATGTGGGAAGCTGCTTCAAGAACAAGTATATTACCTTCCTTATTCTCGCCACCCTCATCACCGGTTTGCTGGAGGTGCTGGGTCAGAGCTATTACGGCCTGTTTATCTGGAAAGAATTCGGTCGGAGCTACATCACTGTTGCGGTACTGTACGCTATTGCCATCATGATATCATTCATTGGTCCCTGGTTCACCAAGTTGTTGCAGCGGAGTATCGGGCTCAGTCCCATGCTCGTCTTTGGTACTTTGCTCACTGCTATCTTGCCTTTTGCGCTTGTCTACAACCCCCACCTTTTCGCTGTGGGTGCTGCGTTGATTTGTTCGGTGCTCGGTGCGGCCATCATTGGTGTTGCTCAAGGCTTGTTGGCAAGGAAACTCATGTCTGAAGAGCAGCGGAAGAAGTATTTCATGAGTCTTGGTCTCATCGTTGCTATTCCTTACTTGTTGCTCATCCCAGTGGGTGCATGGTTTGCTCACACATATACCTTGGAACACTTGTTCTTGGCAATTGGCGTTGGCCTCGCCCTGGTCGTCGCGCCGCTTTATTTAATCCTCGTCGCCATGGCGAGCAAACAGCGCTTGTAGAACAATCTTCCTCACTGACGTTTGGAGGTTTGCCTGCGGCAAACCTTTATTAACTTCTCTCGTCTCACTCTTTCTATGAAGAAACGCCTCTCAGGCCTGTTCTGGAGTTTCATTCCATTGGGTCCGCGAAAAGGGAAGCAGTTGCGCTCGCTCAAGCCCGTTTTATCGAAGCAGGAATACGCTGATGTTCGTTATCACGCGCGTTGGCGCTCCCTGGGCTTCCATGAGGATGGCTTCGGCGCGAAAGTGTGCCCGACGACCTTATGGGTACAGCTCAGTCTTGGTGTCGAGGACAAGAAGCTGGCACAGTTTGTCGCAGGCATCAATCGCAAAGTGTCTGATTTGGCGAAGCTGGACGCGATGAAAACGTTCAAGAAGAACGCGCTTGCCACCATCACATCACTCGTCGCGCCGAACATCGTCGGCATGGAAGCTGAGAAGCAAGCTGCGGCGTTGCAATTATTTGCGCAGGATGCGTTCCACATTCTTCTCTTAGGTGATCCGGGCACTGGCAAGACTGAAGTGCTGCGTGGCATCGAGCGTTTGGCGCCGCAGTCAATGTTCGGTCTCGGCTCCGGAGCTTCAAAGACTGGACTCATTGGCATGTATGATGGTAAGGAATTTGTTCCTGGATTGCTGGTCGAGGCAGATGAGGGCTTGGCGCTCATCGACGAGCTGAATCTTATGAAGAAAGAGGATCGTGCCGGTCTCTACAGTGCCATGGAGAAGGGCTTCGTCACCTACGACAAGAGGGACAAGCATGAGAAATTCGATGCGCGTATTCGTGTCTTAGCGACGGCGAATCCGAAAGCTGATAAGTTTCTCGGCCAGGATGTCAAGTTTCTCCGCGCGCAACTCCCATTCGATTCCGCGTTGCTGACGCGTTTCCATCTTGTGTTCCTATTGCGGAAAGCAAAAGGCAAAGAGCTTGAGCAGATTACGCGCAAGATTGTTCGCAACGATGTGCGTGAATTGGCCGACGGGGATTCACGTTTCGTCAAGGAGTATGTCACCTACGCTGAGAAATTGAACGTTGTTTTCGATGACAAATACGAAAGTATGATTGTTGACTTCATCGAGCAGCTGAAGAAGGAAGAGAAGAACTTCCTCGTCGAGGTCGGGCCGCGGACGGTGCTTGGTGTCATCCGCATGGCAAAGGCCTTCGCGCGCGCACGTTTGTCAAGAAATGTTTCTGCCGATGACTTGGAGAACGCGATGAAGCTGGTGAAAGCGTCACTGGTTCTGAAAGGGTGATGGATAGGAATTTTGGAATTGTTTGTTTGTTCTTATTTATTTTCTATATGGTTAATATTTTATATATGTTCTTTTTCACTTCGCGCGCGCATGCGCGTACGCTGCATTTATAAAAACATTTATAAAGAAAAATACTTACATAGTATGTATTTCCCTGTGGTGGCAATGACTCGGGTAGCGACGACAACAATACTTCTCATTCTCCTAGCGCTTCTACTCCCCGTATTCGCAATCGGAGCAGACGCCTTCTTCGCCCTGGACAAAGAAGCCTACGAGCTTGGCCAGCCAGTTCTTGTTCACATCCCATCTCCGGACATTGGCACCACTATCGTTAGGATTACCGGCCCTGACGGCATGCACCGCTATCGTGGTAACGCGGAACAGGTCGAATTTTATCCACTTGTGCTTGGTCATTACAGCCTTGAAGCGCGTCACACCCAAGAACACTTATTTTCGCAAGAATTTGATGTTCTCTCCCCTGTACTTGAGAGCAAACCACTACCACTCTTTCTTGAGAAGCAGCGCTACCGCGTCAACCAAGAAGTGCGCTTCCATCTCCAGCTCGAATCAGGACACGACTACCGGCTCCACGTCAGTTCTGAAGAGGAAGAGTTCAGCTTCATGGGCAATCTTAATCCCATAGCAGTCTTCAGGCCGCAAACTCCAGGAACATATATTGTCGAACTTCTTGACCGTACTGCAAATGAGATTCATGAGCACGGTTTCCTCGTTGAGGAACGTCGTCCAATCAATTTCCTCAAACTCGCAGACCGAAAAGGGAGGTCTGCTCAATCACGAATCAAGGTTTACAAGGGCATGCATCAAATCTTCGACAGCGACGTCGATGACGAACTCGCGCCAGGTGTCTACAATCTCGAACTCGAACGTCCACTGAAGAACATCGAACGAATCAGATTGAGGGGATTCAACGCGAGCACAAACAACACACTTCTCCTCGAAGAAGTAAAACCACGCGTGCGCGGCAAACCAGCACTGGACGGTTTTGCCATCGATCCGACAAAGACCACGTTCGAAGACGGCACTGTAACGAAACGTGCAACTGGTGACGAACTCTGGAAATGCGCAGAATGGAACTTCACCACTGCAAGCTGCGAAGGCGACTGGATCAGGCTCCGCTCGCTCGTCCCCGGCGAGCTCTACACCATTGACATCAATTCCACGGATCCTGCATTCGTTGAGACAAGTATCAACGTCCTGAATGTGCAAAGCTATCCGATGGTGGGCGGCACTTGGCGCGTCGAGTTCACCACTCTCGGCATCGCCAACCTCTCGATTCGTGCTATCAACGGCACGACATGGAATGATATTCTCGAGACAGAAGACCTGAAACTTCTCAGTTTGAAATGCGGCAATGAAAACATCCCTTACACCTGGCAGAACAGCATTCTTTTTGTTGAGGACTATAGCTGTAACGCAACTGCTATCGAGACAAGTCTTGTTCTTACTGAAGGCGTGCACAACCTGGAATTCACATTCGGCAACGACACGGCCTACGCGAACAACTACGCGAGCGCGACAGGAGTCCTTATCTTCCGAGACAAGACTGGCGGAGACGATGCGAACGCTGCCGAACCCGGTGCGAACGTCACGTGGGATACGC
The DNA here is from genome assembly GCA_018221165.1 of Candidatus Woesearchaeota archaeon. Classification (GTDB taxonomy): domain Archaea; phylum Nanobdellota; class Nanobdellia; order Woesearchaeales; family UBA525; genus UBA153. The sequence goes on from JAAOYD010000027.1 coordinate 10,725, forward strand.
AGGACCGGCTCGACATAATCTACAGCCACACAAGTGGCGAAGCGAACATCACTATCAGCACCGATGGCATCTACCATCTCAGCTATGGCATCATGGTGAATAGGACTGATTCGACAAACAATCGCAATGAGATTACTGCTCGCGTCAAGGTTAATGGACAAATACTGCCTTCGTGTTATGCAAACACCTACTTGCGTGCGCAGA
>JAAOYD010000028.1 GCA_018221165.1 Candidatus Woesearchaeota archaeon
AAGAATGTTATCCTTGCCGCCATAGGTCGCTTCAATCATAAGCGTTTCCAAACGCGGGAAGTTTGTCGTCGCTGGCGACAACAATTGGGTCTTCGCGAACTTCAAATCAGCAGTGTACAGGATGTTGTGCAAGCCGTTACCAACGTGGAGATGCACCATAGCGCTCCCAAGGATATGACCGGAATTATGCAGCGTTATCCTGACATCTGGTGTGATGTCAGTGACTTCCTCGAAGTCCAAGGTGACGGAGTGCTTCACAACTTCTTTAATCTCGTCGCTGGTGTAGATGGGTTCTTGTCCTTCATGGCGCGCAATCTTTACTGTATCAAGTTGCAACAACGACATGATATCACGCGTCGGCGCAGTACAGTAGACCGGACCTCTATACCCGAACTTGAAGAGATAGGGAACGAATCCTGAATGGTCTAGGTGTGCGTGCGATACGATAACTGCATCTAACTCATCAACCCTGAACTCAGGCGCTTCGAGGAAGGGGTAAGGGTGTGCTCCACCAGAGGGATCGATACCGCAATCAAGCAACACACGACTTTCCGGTGTCTGCAAAAGGATGGCAGAACGACCAACCTGGCGCGCAGCACCAAGATACGTGATTCTAATCCATTCTTCCTTCTTCTGGCGGAGCCAACCATTGTAGATACGCTCGCCAGTCTTATGGAGGAATTTGCGGCGGTATTCGCTGTTCTCGTAGAGCACCGCACGGATACTCTCGATAATCTCGCTGCGAATTGCAGGTGTTCGTTTAATCACTGGCACCCACATGGTCTCCTCTTTGATTTTCTGCAGGTTCTCGCCCTTCTTGCCGATGGCAATGCCTGGTTTCTCAACTTCGATGGTAACAATACTTCGTTCGTGCTCGAAGAACACTTGTGAAATAGCTGATTCTTTACCGAGTATCTTCTTGATACGTTTCTCCGCGTCCTCCTCTTCCATGAGGACTGAGGGATCAGGTCGCAGCTCTATGCGTTTCTTGATGAGGTTGACAATCTCACGGATGCGTCCTTGCTCTTTGAGAAAGAACTGTTTCTTCTTAGTATAGAGAACGATGTTTGCGCCTTCGAAGGCCGCATCACTGATGTCCTCTTTTGAGAGGTGCTTCATGATTTCTTTAATGATTTCTGACAAGATGTTCACCTGCTATGATAGTTGAATAGTTACTAATGAGATGCTAGGAAAGGGTTTTACTGGATGCTCTGCTTGAGTTCTTTCTCGATCTTTCTGTGAACGCCAGCCTTGTCGATGACGTAGACAGTCACACCGTTGCCACTTGCACTGTCCCGTTTCAGGGCTGCGTCGATGGCTTTGAGACAGAGAGTAACACCTTCGTCCGTACTCAGACCGGGCTTGTAGCTGTCTTCGAGGACGCCGTAGGCGATGACACTACCACTTCCTGAAGAGACGAATTCGTCGACGTCAGTGAGGCTGCCATCTGGGTAAATATCATAGAGCTTTGGTTCCTTGTCGTAGCCGCCAAGTACAAAGTGACACACGCCCATCTGGCTACGGAGGAGGCTGTACACCCAGGAACTGAGTAAGTGGGCTGATTCCTTCACCGTGCTAGCTCTCGATGTGCGAATCTTACGGAGCTTGAGCTCTGCCTTAAGGTATTTGAGGAGCAATTGGAGATCAGACACGCCGCCTGCTGTGGTAACCGCGATGTTATCGGTAACCGGAACCACCTTGTCGACTTTCTTGTCAACAATCAAGTGTCCTGCTGTGGCACGTCGGTCGGCCGCGAGGATAATCGCGTCGTTGCATTTGATACCAACAGTAGTGGTACCGGTCTTAAGTCTCTCTGATTCCGTCATCAATCCACCTCGTGGAACTCCCACCTAGATACAGTCTTCAGTCGGTGAGAAGGATTTTAATGTCGCTGGTGAAGGTTGACCTATTTAAAAAGATTGTGGTTAGTTTCATTGTTTCTCGTCGATAACATAGCTCGCTATTGGGAGTTGTTCAATCCGGATAGTCTTGCCTTTCTTCAACCCTTTTGGCAAGTAGAGGTTGTTGTATATGTAGAGCGTGCCTTTGAATTCTTTCTTGAGTTTCTCGACGATTTTGTCATCGAATTCTTTATCCGGAAACATGAAGACAATATCATACTGCTCTAGATTCTCATCATAATAGTCCTTTTGTTTTAGTTTCATATTTTTGAGGGTGAGTTGTTTTTTTGCCTTTTTTCCTTTTTCCACAAACGTTTCATCACCTTCAATACCAACAGCTTTCGTGAACAAACTAGCGATTGCCACTATCCTGCCATCGCCGCTGCCAAGGTCGATGAGATGTTTCTTCTTGTCGAGTCCGATGCGTTTGAAGAGTTCATAGGCGTCGTTCATGTTCGTCGTGCCCCAGAAACCGAACGAGGTTTCGCCCATGGCGAGCTTCCCTTTGGCAAGCAGCGCGTTGTCCTGGTCCTTGAAGTGCGCTCGAATCTTCTCGAACTTCGCGAACCGTTCTTTGGGAGTCATAAGCGTGGGTGAGAAAAGTGGCACTTTTAAATGTAGTACTTCTCCCCTTTGAGAGATGGACTTCGATAAGCAGAAGGTGACGTATCTCAAGAATCTCAAGAACACTGCTCCTGATCGTTCCAAGATTGGCACTGTTGACGAGGCTATCAAACCCTTGCTTGACGCCATTAACGCCCACGAGAATTACTATACCACCTCATCCTGCGCTGGCCGTATTGATCTCTTTGTCGAGCCTGAATCGGGGAAGAAGCACGAAGCCGACTGGCTCTTCGTCAGCCACGACAAAACGACAAAGGAGGAAATCCTTGCGGCATTAAGGGAGTTGCCAGAGGAAACACTCTGGTTCCGTATGGAAGGTGCTATTCTGCATGTATGCTGCCGTGACCTGGACGCTGCTGACCATTTTCTCAAGGACTGCAAAGCAATCGGTTGGAAACATAGCGGCATCACCGGTACGAGTCCAAGAATCATGGTGGAAGCAATCACCTCAGAACGTATTGATGTTCCTATTGCCAAAGACAACGAGTTGTTTGTTGATCTGAAATTCCTCGCCTATCTCGTGAAGGAAGCGAATAAGAAGTTGAAGAAGACAAGAGTAAAGATTTCTCGGTTGGAAAAAGCCTACCACATGTAGTGGTCGTAGACTCGCCAGCTGTTTGGCCAGGGAGTCATCGTGCCATAGCCGCTTCGTCCAGGACCCATGTTGTAACCGCCCAAACCACCGTAGCCGCCAAAATATCCAGGCATGCCACCATAGCTTGTTGGGTAGTCCCAGTAGACACCGCGGAACATGTAGGATGGTCCGTAGGAATAGCCAGGGAAGAAGTTATTGTAATAGTCAGGAGACCCACCGCCGTAGCCACCATAGCCGCCACCATAGCCGCCACCATAGCCGCCACCATAGCCGCCACCATAGCCGCCGTAACCGCCAAAGCCACCACCAAAGCCACCAGGCATGTAAGGGTAGTAACCAAAGGTTGCAGGAAAGGTGTTGTAGACAGGGTATTCGCTGCCGTAGTACCACGATCGTCCAGGACGATAGTTATAGCTTGAATAAGCACTCGCCAGAGCACTATAACTGAGTGCGAGCACAAAGGTAATAAGTACAAAAGCTAGTATTTTATTCATTTTCACCACTCATTAGTAAGTACTCCTATATAAACTTTGTGGAAAGCACTCTCTGAAGGGATCAAGAAGCGAAGCAAGAACTTCAGTAGTAATAGTACGCGACTGTGAAACCGCCCCAGTAGCCAGGCCAGTAGCCCATACTACCCCAACCTCGGCCACCATAGCCATAGCCGCCCCAGCCGCCGTAGCCACCATAGCCACC
>JAAOYD010000029.1 GCA_018221165.1 Candidatus Woesearchaeota archaeon
CGTCACGACCACACCTCTCTCTGGACGATAACCAGCAGAAGCCCTTTAAATAGTTTATCGTCTGACCGAGCAGAAAAGTATAAAAAGCGACTCAGGTGATGGAAGGTCATGAAGAAGGGTGAGGTTCCGTTAGAACAGCACACCATAGCTGATGTCGCGCGGGACACGAGGAGGCGCGCTGCATATCTGCTCAAGAAGCCATTTGTCGAGCAGCGAGAGGTCTACGCGCTTGCAAAGGAATTCTTTAAGGCCTACCTGAAAAAGCCTCAGGAATTCACCTGTGACGAACTGAAGCGTGAGCTCCACAAAATCTACCTGAACAGTGCGGTGCGCGACCGGGTGGACGCACTCATTGACAAGCTCAGCCTACTTGAATACACAGACACCCAATACAGCCAAACAGAAATAAAGCTCCTCACGCAGGAACTCGACGGCATTGTCAAGGACTTGTTCATTGAGCACAGCAGACGACTGCCCTTCCTAACCCGGGTGGCGAATTGGCTCTTCCGAAAAGAGCCTAAGAGCAACGAGACCATCATCTCGGATTACCCTATGCTCGAGCCGAACGACCCAGTAAGCATCGAACTCAATACCATCCTTGAGGACATCTACCTCGCCATAGAAAAGAACAACATCCGGAAGGCGGCGAAATACTACAAATACCTCATGAAGCGCTATGACACACTCGGCCCGAGCGCACAGCAGGAATTCTACCACAAAATCCAGGCAGCTTACGAAGCTATCGCCAAGCAAACAGCCTGAAAAAAGAAAGCTTTATATAGTAACTACTTACTAGTAGTTATATGAGTACTATTATCCGTGATTCGAGAATACACAGGGATTGCCAAGACTTCCTCCGGGATAAAATAAAGACCGCACTCAGAACAGGAGATTTCCCTCATCTCAAATGGGCAAAACCAAAATCGAACGGTTATAAGACCAAGCCAATCATCTTCCCAAGAATATTTGTCCGCGGCCCTGTTATTTATGAGAATGGGCCCTCAATCACCTACGGCTGCCAAGAGATCTTCTATCTTATCCACGCGACCTTCCTAGAGAAAGAGTTCGAAGCAGGAATCAACTACTACACTCCCGAAGATGTCGAAGGACGAACTGCCCTCAGGACGGTCGTGAGCCAAGACCTCGTTGACCTCGCACAACTCAGGAAAACTGGTATCAACGACTGCCTCGGCTTCTACAACCTGCGGATGAACCGCCGACTCAGAGAGGCAGATTTTGAAGGCTTCGCTGCCACGATGCTAGAGGGCCTCGAGCATTTTGCCGAGGAACTCTATGGACACTTTCACTCCGCATAGACCAGCTGGAAAACGCTATCAACATCTCCTTGGTTCCAGCCTTTCTCAACCAGCGCATTCCTAATGGTGAGATCATCGAAACCCTTCGAACGCTCACCGAAGATGAATGCCTTTAGTTCCTCCGCTTGCTGGCCATTCACCGTACTTGCAGTACCAGGGCCTTTCGCTTCTGGATGGAAGAGCGCGTTGAAGCTTCCTTGCAAATCATTGAAGTCGAGTTTGCCCTCATAGGCGAGGTAACCAACTGTGCCGCCAATGATAAGCACCGCAACAAGGAGGATGACAAGCAAGAAGGGAAAACCAGCGCTCGGCTCTTGCAGTTCAGGATCCTCCGGTATGTTCCCAGGTGTCGTATCTTCTGAATCATCAGTCGGGTCACAAGCGTCACCGATAGCATCACCGTCGGAATCACTCTGCGTTGGGTTCGGCGCCGCGGGACAGTTATCGACGATATCACTGACGCCATCACCATCAAAATCAACACTGTCCTCTTCTTTGACATCGCCGTTCGGCGTTGTGTCGCACGCGTCACCAGTGCCATCACCATCAGTATCTAACTGGTCAGCGTTCATCTTGTACGGGCAGTTGTCCGCGGCGTTCGCAACACCATCTTTGTCATAATCGTCGTTCGCAACAGACTCCTCATCAAGCTCGAAATCAACAGTTGCGGTTAGAGTTATATGCCGCGTATCCTCAACAGTGACAGTATACGTTCCTAAAGCTCGCGTACCATCAAGCGCAAAGGCAGCGATGAAACTCCCATCAGCCTTTGTTATCGCGTCCTTAATTTGAATGGAGCTCAAGTCAGGCTTTGTGACAGTAATTCGTGCCCGACCATTAGGACTGAATTCCGCACCGCTAATCTTCACAGTCTGGCCCTTGAAGTAGATATCCTTATCAGTCGAGACCGCAGGATTTCGCTCCCCAAGCGTGAAGCTCTCACTCTCACTCGACTTCGAATGTCCTGATTGGGAAGTCTCAATCGTGTAGGTGCCAAGATCAAGGTCAAAGCGGAGCAGAATCTCCTTCTCAAACTCGCCCTCATTGTTCACATCGAACGACCAGATGTCGACGAGATCGTCATCATCATCGAGAAGCTCGAGCTCTAGCTCCTCAGCCCAGTAATGTTCACCTTTCACGACGAGAATATCGCCCTGCTTCGCAGTCGAGGGGACAATGAGTACCGGGTCCTTCGTGTCGATGATAAACTCTCGTATGTCACTCTCAAACTCATCACCGTCGTCATCAATACACTCGATGAACCATTCATGCTTCCCACTTCCAAGCGTCTGTGACTTGTCATACTCAGTCCCTGTCGTGACAGTCGTAAGGGTGATTTCTTTATCGCCGTCGTCAATATCGATTGTGCACTCGTCAACATTCGGCCGTTCGACACTGAAAGTAAACTTGACACTCGAGGCTTTTAGATAGGCTTCATCTTCCGGCGCAAGGACAACAATACCATCATCCGACGTTGCAGGTGGCGAAGGAAGCGTGACAGTCGGAGGATCCGGCGGCATACCCGCGAGAAGCGCGGGAAGTGCGGCTAGCAGTACAAATAGGGATAAAGACAGAACGATTGTAGCTCGGACGTTTTTCATGGGAAGCACCTCAAAAATCATATTCCTCCTTGGTCTTGAAATGATAGAATAACAAGCTGGCAATGCCGATGATAAGGAAGACGCCAAGCAGGATGAAGGAAATATACTTGATTGTATCCTCCTGGAGCTCGAGCCAAGGCGTTCGTACCACACCGGGTCGTTGCGCCTCCTGCGTCTTGCTGATGAGATATTTGCAGCCGTTGATGACAAGATCAACCATCTCGTGCGCCTGGTCAATGTTCCCCTCCTGGAGTCGAGCGTTCGCCTCAATGAGAAGCTCATTGAGCTCTTGGCATTCCTGATTCTGGTTGAGGAGGTCCTGCGCAAAGGTAACCTTCACCTCGACATCCTCACCGTCTTCAGCGGACTCGATGCTGTTGAACATGATGAGCGCGCTATCCTTGAAGCTCGGTTCTGTCACGTTGGCAGTTACGGTCACCTCGAAGTTCGCCCCGAGACGGTAACCTGTAACGGTAAGATGGAGCTCTTCCGTTCCGTTCATTCCCAGCTCCTCAACATAGTTAGTATCAAGTCTAAGCTCAACCTCACTGGCGTTCGTCGACGCGCCGAGGCTGATGCCTAGGAGTGGTTCGGTCCAGTTGTTCTCCAGTCGTATCGGAACTATGACCGTTCGGTTTTTGTAGACAGTGACGAGCTGTGGCGTGATGATTGTAAGCGGTTTGGGCGACTCGACCTCAGTCTCTATCGGAATAAAAGTGCTACTCGTGCTCGAGGAACCGCCACTTGATGAGGAAGAAGTCGGCACTTCCGCACCTTGCGGAACGTCGTCGATAGAAATCCTGACGATGTTGCTCGCAGCGCTTGCACTATCAGTATCTGTCGCGTTGAAAACGACAAGGCATTCGCCAACAGTGAGTGGAGTGATGACAAGGTCCTCACCAGAGAAGACGAGCGTTGCGTGGGAGCATGAGGTCGACGAATAAGTGAGATCCTGAATCTCACTTCCATCGATGAGACCACTATTGTCAACATCATCATCAGGGTCAATAAAACCTTTCGGGCTACCAAGGTTGAGCAACAGGAAGTAATCTTGGTAGGTCGCGACGTTGCTCACAGAGAGGTTTGTCTGGAGATTTCCAGCGAGGAGGGGTTGCCGGTTCACGTCCTGCACGGTCAAGTTCCAGAAAAACGAATCAGTGTTGAGGGTCTCGTCCTGGACCGTAACTGTAAGGATGTGATTCCCACTATCGTTGAAGAGGAAGGTGTAGTCATAGGAATCAAATGCGATGCCAACCCCTGACCTAACAAGTATGCCATCGTAGTGCCAGGTCCAATTCAGGTTCGCCTGCGAGGTCTCGTCGGTCGCATTTGCTTCGAAAGTATAGCTTTGGTTCTCCAAGACGAGGAGATGGTCCTGCAGCAAGAGCGACGTGTCAAGCCAGCCATATATGGGAGCGTTGTTGTTCCCGTCATCGCCGTAGGGTTTGATGTACTCTATGACTGGTGACGCTGTGTCAGCGATGACCGTGAAGGTGAAATTGAGCAGTGTTGTTAGGTTCGTGCTGTCAGTCACATTGAGTTGGATGGAATGATTCCGCACAGTACTGCTGTTCGGGGTGAAGCTAAGCAGTACCGAATACATGTCACTGCTGACGCTCCCGCCAGTGATGTTAATCCAGGTGATGTTCGTTGTGATGGTAAGCTGTTCCGTACTGTTCACTAGGAGAAGGTCTTCGTCATAGGACCGCAGGACGTGGTTGAATTCATGGTCCTCGACGATGGTACTGGAGCTGAAATCGGCGGTAGCGTCCCAATAGGGTGTGTCTTCCGCGTTGATGATGGTGATGTTAAGGTCCTGGGTCGCGCTCGCGCCAGGATAGTCTGTGATGGTGATGCGATAGGTATAGTTACCAATCTCGCTCTGCACAGGCGTGAAATTGATGAGTCCTGTTCCTGTATCAAGAGAGAATGTGCCAATGGACGTTGTGAGATTTAGGGCAGTGTAGCTACTGATGTTGTTCCCTGAGTTATTGTCCTTCGCGTAATAGCTCACATTGAGCATGCAAGGCAAGCCTTCGACACAAGGTGATGGAGTTATGTTGAAGGTGTCATTGAAATAGGGCGCGGTGTTGTTCTGGGTCTCGAGCATGAAGATGACTGTGTCACTCTCGCCCGAGCTGTCAGTAACTGTGATGTTGATTGTCTCGTTCCCTACAGTGCCATTTGGCGTGTAGCTGATGATGCCGTCCTGACTCACATTGAACCCGCTCGCAGGACTGGCGTTATGAACCCACGTAAGGGTATCGCCAAACATGATATCATAGTCAGTGAAGTTGATTTCGTAGTAGAATGGCGTATTGAGGTATGCGGTCATGTTGGTGATGTCAATATTCCCGCCGGTGTTGTTGCTGTTGTAGCTCTCGTTGTAGATAATCGGCGCGTCATTCACATTGTTCACGGTGAAGTTCAAGGTGATGTTTGTCTCGTCCCCGTTTGAGTCGTTGATGAAGATGAGGACTGAGTAGGAGCCAACGTCGAGCGGACCCGGCGTGAATGTGATGCGTCCTTGGGCGTCGCTCACGTTCGTCGCGTTCGGATTGAAGGTGATGGTCGACATCCGTGCAGAGTTGTCCTTGAAGAAGAGCGTCTCGTTCCTGTCAGCAGTATCAGGGTCGTTGCCGCTCAAGTTGATAGTTAGCGGATAGTTCTGGTCGATGACATATGTTCGATTCAATGGACTACTGTAGTTCTCCGGGCTGATGTTCGTGAAGAACGGTGGTTGGTTCACCTTGATTATCTCGAGATCAAAGGCTACTGTGGTATTGGCTCCTCGGTTGTCGGTGAGGTTGAACGATATCGTGCGATTACCCCAATCAGTGTACTCAGTCGGGCTCGTAGAGTAGGTAATTCTGACGTTAGTGCCGCCTACGATACTGACAGTCACGTCATTCTCGATTGCATCATCGGTTCCACCATAGTTCAACGCGGCGATGAGCGGATAGTCCTCTTCCTCATCCGTGGCGGCGAAAGACTGGTCGTATGCCTGGTCGACAGGTATCGACTGTCCAGAGATTGAGACGTTCGGGTCGTCATTCACCGGAGTAATATTGAAAGTGACCGTCTTCGAACTGCTCTTTGTGTTCGGTGGAGTATCTCTCGCCCAGAACTCAATGGAAACTATGTGCGGCGTCTCAGTCTGGTTCGTCGCGCTCTCATTCACGTAGTCATGGGTCGCAAGGCAACTGATTGCACCAGTCGCAGAATTTGTGATTGTACAGAAGTACGGGTCGAGGAGGAAATATGTGAGCACATCGTTGTCCGCGTCAGTACTGTTCATGTCGAGCGTGAACAGAACATCCTCAGTAATATTCTTTTTGGCAATAGGCAGCACGCCATCGTATACTGTTGGAGTGAGCGGTCCAGCATTCTCAATCGTAACATTCGCTTCCAAGCTCAAGGAACTAGTCGCGTTGAAGAGTGTGATGTCGCAAATCCAATCCTCATCCCTCGCAGTATTAGAAGCATCGAGTGTGTTGTTTGTCGGCAGGCTACCACTGTAGGTCACATTACTGAAGAGTCCACCATCCTGGAACCACACAACCGTAACGTTCGTTGCATCACCGGAAGCAGTCCATGCACAGACAAGGTCGTCGTACGTATATGCAGTCGCGCCGCTGTTAATCTCAGGTGCTGAAGGAAAGGTGAGCGCACCGACGAGGAAAGCAAAGATGAGCGTAGTAAACGTGAGGAGTAACGTGAATCGGCGGGACCTCATGAGTATCCCTCCGCATCCTTCTTCGCTTTCTTCTCAAGCGAGGCGATAACGAGTTCTTTGAGCGTAACACTCTTGAGTGTCGCTTCCAACTTGATGCGCTTGTGTAGCTCATTAGGTATCTCAATGTTGATGTTCACCACGCTATCCCCTCTTACCCGGGAAAGCGGGCATTTCCTTGTCAAGCGTGGCGATGACGTATTCTTTCAGTGTACGTTCTTGAAGAACAGAAGCGAGCTTGAGCTGCCTGTGGAGCTCGTCAGGTATTTCGATGTTAACGTTGACCATGGTTACTGCAGGCCGCGCGCAGGCCCAGTCGTCGGTGTCGTCGTAACTTAGCTAAGTTCACTTACTAAATTATCTTATATAAGTTACTCATTTATAAATATTGTGATTAAAGAGAGAAGAAAGAACCAAGAGAAATGGGGGAGAGAAGATAGTGAGCGTCTCAGTCGGTCGTCTCGCGCAAGTACAGCAGTTCCTGGTAGAGTCGGTCGATATCGCCGTAGAGGAGCTCTCGCTTACCCACGTCAAGCGCGTCATAGGCGCGGAGGATGGCCATATACTGTTCTTGCACCACATCGGTTCGGAGGAACTGCAGAGCCTCGTAGGACGCCATGAGGCGGAGGCGTATCTCATGGACAAAGCTCATCTCCTGGGTGATATGTCGTTCTGGCACTTCACGGGCGACTTCTGTGAGCTCGTAGGCGCTCGTCATGCAGACGAGCAGGCGCAGCTCCTCAAAGGTCGAGCTGAACAACACAGGACGCAAACGGTCAACAGGCAACCGCCCTGATTCAAGCAGGTCAAGGCGTTGCAAGAAAGAGGAAAGGACACGGCGTAGTTCCTCACTGAGTTCTCGTTTCACAAGTAAGGCAGAAAGTTCCTCGCGCGTCGTCTCAAACGGAATATCAAGGATGAAAGAGTAATAAGTCCTGATAATCTCGGCGAGGCGCTGGTAGGCCTTGATAGGGACTAGTATGCGGAGATCCTTCCCAAGCTTTCTGAGCGCCTCGAACAAGACCTGCTTCTCAGAGGGTGCCAAGAGGAGTTCTTTGTCGTGTCTTCGCGCCATCATCCAACCCAAAGCAGCCAACCCCTCGTATATCTTCTCACGGTAGAGTACGAAAAGCGCGAGGAGGATGCTCAGGAGTAAGATAGCAAGCAGAACGAGCAGGGTTGGGAATTTTCCCGATTCCAGGATTGTCGGCTGCTGAACCTCACGACACGATTCACAGGGACCGCCACAATCAATGCCTGTCTCACCGCCGTTCTGAATACCGTCGAAACAAGTGGGGATGTAGACACAACTTTGCTCAAGTGGCGGCATGGAATTTTCAGTGCCACACTCGGTGAGGTCGATACACGTCCTGTTCTGGAGGCCGTTCGAGAAGCACGGACCCCACTCAGAACAGAGCCAGTTCTCCTCGCAGAGCGGGGGTTCGGCACCGTAATCGCATTCCTTATAGAACTTGACCTCATCGTTGTTGCAGCCATTCTTGTCATAGCAAACTTGGACCATGAGACCATTGGGGTAGCAGTCGCTCCAGGGCATGCAAACCATTTCTGGGATGCAGAATGCGCCACCGCCGCCACCGCCACCGCCACTGCCGCCGCTGCCATCATCAACTCCACCACCAGCCACTTCACAGACAACTTCGACTTGGACCGCGTTGCTGTTTGCGCTCAGGTTAAACGGGTCGGTCGCGACGAATTGAAAATGGCCACGACCACATTCGTCGCTGCGGAAGCTCACGGTCGAGTCAGGATGAAGCGTCGCGTTGATTGTGATGCCCGTTGCGCTCCTAATAATCTCATAAGTGAGCGGATCACCATCAGGGTCGTTGAAGTAATCATCAAGACGGAAAGCGTAGAGCGTCGTCCCCGACATCATCATCTGATTCGGAATCGCCCGAATGAGATAGGGTGGGTCGTTGACGTTCTTAATCTCATAATTGAACATGTAGTAAGCATAGGCGTTCTCGCAACCGCTGTTGTCGTCGACACCGAGAATTGTTGAATGGTTGCCAGTATCGTTGTTCAGCGGCGTGAAGTTGATGAGCCCTGTCGGACTGAGATAGAATATCGAGACATTGTCGGGCGGCTGCGGAATCTGGAAGTAGCTGAGATTGCTAGGACCAACGTCTGTGCCATTCAGCTGGCAGAAGTAGGGCTGATCCTGCGCCATCGTGGTGTTGCACGGCACGCCAAGACTTGGCGGGAAGTTGATACAGAGTGTTATGTTCCCTGTGTTGGACGTTCCAGCTCGTGCTGTTACCAACTCAAGTTCTTGCTGAGTCTCATACAAAATGAATACTGCGGAGAGTATATTCAGAAGAAGAATGAAGAAAACTGTCAATTGAAGGACACGACGAGCCACTGCCACCACTCTCTAGAGAATCTGTAATGAGCTTATTTAAAGCTTCCGACAGAGAAAACGACATTTCACGGTCTGAAAAAGTAGAATTTCGTTACTCCAGTATAGTTTTTTTCTGCAGTGCCTGGAGGGATTGAAGCTTTAAAAACCATTTTCACTTGCTCACCTTCAGGAATAAGAATATCGTTCTGAGAAACCGAAAG
>JAAOYD010000030.1 GCA_018221165.1 Candidatus Woesearchaeota archaeon
AACATTTCTTATTTTTCCTCTACATTTTCCCTGACGTTTTTCACGAATCTTTAAAAGGCCTCGACGGGGAAAAGAAAGTATCATGACGGGCAAGAAGGAACTGGTAACAATGCAGAAAGAGGTAGCTAAGCTTTCTCCAAAAGAGACCAAGGAGCTCTTGCTCGTCACTATGTATAAGCTCGCCCTCGTCCGAAGCCAAGTGGACGCGCTGAGCGAAATCATCGTGAAGAAGAAACTCGCGACAAGAGAAGAACTTTGGGAGCTCACCAGTGAACGATTCCACGAAGAGGGTTTCTAACAATACATATTTAAACTCACAGGGGTTGGTCATCAGTGAAAAGGGGTGATTGTGTGGTGCGCATAGCTATCAACGGGTTTGGTCGTATTGGCCGGATGGTTCTTCGAGCGGGTTGGCAAGATCCCAGCGTTGAATTCGTCGCAGTGAACGATCTCACATCTCCCGAAGCGCTCGCCTATCTTCTCAAACACGATAGTGTCCACCCAGGTTTCCCAGCGAAAGTGGGCAATGACGGCGACAAGCTCATCATCAACGGCAAGCAGATTAAGGTCTTTGCCGAGAAAGACCCTGCAAACATCCCCTGGGGTAAACTCAACGTCGACGTCGTCGTGGAATCTACTGGTTTCTTCTTGACAAGAGAACTCGCAAGCAAGCATCTCGAAGCAGGCGCGAAGAAAGTCTTGCTCAGCGCACCAGCGAAAGATGCTAATATTCCAACGCTCGTGAAGGGTGTGAACGAACATGATTATGACAAAGAAACGATGCATATCGTGAGCAACGCAAGTTGCACTACTAATTGCTTAGCGCCCATGGTGAAAGTACTGAACGACAATTTCGGCGTCGTGAAAGGTTTCATGACAACTATACACGCCTACACTGCAGACCAACGTCACGTTGACTCTCCACACAACAAGGATTTCAGGAGGGGACGGTCATGCGCAGTGAACATTGTCCCAACCTCAACAGGAGCGGCTAAGGCAGTCGGTCGCGTCATCCCCGAGATGGAAGGCAAGCTCGACGGTTTCGCGGTCCGTGTTCCAGTTCCTGACGGAAGCATTACCGACTTTGTGTGCGAGCTCAAGCAAGACGTCAGCGTGGAACAAGTGAACGACCTGTTCAAGAACGTAGCAGCGCATCATCTTCAAAGTGTGCTAGAGTATACAGACACACCGATTGTCTCGACCGACATCATCGGCAACAGCCACAGCTGCATCTTCGATTCTGCATTGACGAAAGTCATTGATGGCAAGCTCGTCAAGGTCTTTGGTTGGTACGATAACGAGTGGGGCTACTCATGCAGAATGATTGACATCGCGAAGATGCTCTAGTTTGCTTTCTCAACAGTACCTGTGATGGTACCTTCATATGGATGACCATAGAAACCATCTTCGTCAACATAGTTGAAGCGAAAAGAAACCTTATGTCGCTGACCTATTTCTCCAAATTGCGGAGTGTTAGGTAGGCCGTTCCCTGGTTGACAGCCAAACCTGAATTCTTCACCAGGGTCAACAAGTGGTTCAGTCCCGAGGCCACCCGCGTTATTGTTGTTCTTATCATACAGATGGCCACAGTCTTGCCAAATTCCTTCGTTGGCAACACAATCATGACACATTATTTCTCGTGAATTTGCTTGAATAATAACAGGTTCTGCCATGTTGTTCCGGAGCACGAGCATAAATTCAGCCTTGTTGTTCCGTTCGTGGAAGAAGTGACCGCCGTAGGAGAACTCAGGACCCATATCATATATATCACCCACCACAGTTCTCGGATTGAAGATGCCATAGTGGGCGAGCGCGGCTATGCCAATGAGCGCGACGAGAATAGCCCAGCCGTAGGTCGTCAGGAATTCAAAAGCAGCCTGTCCTCGAGTCATTGTTTCCTTAATTGAAAAAGCTGTTTATAAAAATTCCCTTCTCTCGACGACAATTCAATAGTTTTTTAAACGTGATTCCCATTTTCATTGTATGGTCACGACGCTGCACGACGTCTCGTGCGAGGGGAAACGAGTCTTGCTCCGCGCTGAGCTGAACGTCCCATTGAAGGAGGGTAAAGTAGTTGATGACTTACGTATCAAAGCAGTCATCCCTACTATCAAAGTACTCTTGAGTGACGGTGCGTCACAAGTTGTGATTATGGCCCATCTTGGCCGACCAAAAGGAAAAGTCAACAAAGCGTTGAGCCTGAAGCCTATTGTGGATGTTCTTGAGGAAAGTTTGGGAGAGAAGGTCGGCTTTGCCACTGAATGTATCGCAGGAAAGATTCCGAAGGACCGGGTCGTCCTGCTTGAGAATCTCCGTTTCCAGAAGGGTGAAGAAGCGAATGATAAGTCGTTCGCAAAGAAGCTCGCGACCTGTGGCGATGTCTATGTTGATGACGCGTTCGGCGCGATGCATCGCGCACATGCCAGCGTTGACGCGGTACCACATATCTTCAACGAAAAGGCTGCGGGACTCCTCGTTGAGAAGGAGTTGAAAGGCCTCAACCTTTCAGAAGCTGAACGGCCATTCATCGCAATGATTGGCGCGGCGAAGATTACAGACAAGATTGAAGTGCTCTCCGCATTGCTCGAGAAGGCTGATAAGCTCTTGCTTGGCGGTGCCATCATCTTCCCTTTCCTCAAGGCAAAAGGTTACGAAGTTGGTAGCAGTCTCTGCGAAGAGGAGAGCGTTCCGTTGGCGAAGGAATTGCTTGCGAAATATGGCGACAAGATTGTGCTTCCGGTTGATATGGTCATTAGCGAGGATTTAGAAGGGAGTGAGATATTCACCGTCGATGTCGATAAAATCCCCCCGACCATGAAGGGCCTGGATATCGGCGATCGTACAGTGGAGAAGTTCGAAGATATTCTAGAAGGAGCGAGCACAGTATTTTGGAACGGTCCACTTGGCGTGTTCGAAACCGAACCATTTGACCATGCCACAAATAAGCTAGCAAAATCCTTGGCACAGAGCAAAGCGCGCGTCGTAGTCGGTGGCGGCGATACCGCAGCCGCAATCAATAAGCTCGGCCTCGCTCAGTACTATGCACATGTTTCTACCGGAGGCGGCGCAGCACTAGAATACGTCGCTGGAAAAGAATTACCTGGCTTGAAAGCGCTGGAGTGAATTCAACCTCCAACAGTGCGTCTCATTCTTTCTGCGTCGAATAAAATGTACAACCATCCAAAGGTGAAGGATAGGCTGCTTGCGTCGCACAATAATCTCCAGGAAGATCTACAAGTTCAAGTTCGGGTTCAGTGGTCGTTTCGTTCTCGCTGAGACGTCTGGCGATGTATCCTATCGTAGCGACAGCGATGATGCCACCAATAACTCTTCGTCTGTTCATTCCTATCCCCCCGTTACTTCATCCGTTCTCTTCGTAAGAAATGTCCCCTATCCATGATATTCTTGATTGCGACGTTGCCGTCCCTGGCTGCCTTCCCGAGTCCGAGGTTTTCTCCTCGATTATTCTCGACGAGGAACAACCCGTTGGCTGTGGGAATGCCTTTTTGCTCAATGCCCTTATCGAAGATATCCCTGCCGCAAAGAAAGAGCCATTCAGCCTTGTCATCCACCACAGCTTTGAAGTCTTTCGTCTGAGCGGAAAGTATCTCAAGGATTGCAGGACTGTGTTCGAAGCGTGTCTTTTCCTCGCCTAAATACACTCCTGCACCGAAAAGATTCTTCTTTTGTTCTTCGATTATCTTCTCTTGTTCAGGTAGTGTGAGAAAACAACGTCTTCCTATGCGAGAGATATGCCCAAGATCCTGTTCCTGCACCCCGAACGGGCTACAGAACTCACTGAGGAGCGACATCATCATCCTCCGTGTCGAGCACGGTGTTCACGTCCTCAATACGCACATTGAACGGCGCAAGGAGAGTAAGGAACTTCTGTTTGTACGTGTCGAAGCTAAGATTGTGGAGAAGCTCATCGACGCGTTCCAGTTTGCGCTTCCGCAGCCTGATGTCATCCTTGGTCGCTTCGAGGAAAGTGCGTTGCTCGTTGATGTTCATTGCGGTGATGTCATGGATCATCTGCTTCCTAATCCAAGCGAGCCGTTGCTTGAGAGGTTCGAGTTCTTTCTCTTGCTCTTCAGGAGAGAGACCGCGCACCTTAATCTCATCCACTTGCTCGAGCAGCTCTTCCTCTTCAGCGATAAGCTCCTTGTATTTATTGTCGCGGGCACGATCCATGAAGTAGGCGATACGTTCCTTGTGCTTAATGCGCTTCGTTTCGAGCGCGTCGACCTCCTTGAGGAGGAGTTCTCTGAGTTGTTGGAGCTTGCGGTCCTTCTCTCGAGTCTCGTCGTAGCTCACGATAAGCAGCTTGAGCTCTTTCAATGAGGAATAGTTGCGCTTCTCAAGCTCGGGGAGCAAGTTGACCATGGTGTCCTCAAGGCCTTTCATCTCGTCGCTGAGTAGCTGCAATTCTGGCGTGAGGAATTCCTTCAGCGCGGCAACACTCTTGCTGGTCACTTCATGATAGCTAACAAGGGCTTCTTGGAAGCCTTCCTGCTGGTTGTCCGCCTGAAAGGGGTTGTCACCAATAACAGTGTGCAGGAGAAGGTCTTCGATGGCGTTCCTCACCACAGGGAGGTGCTCGTCGTAGACAGAATGAGCCCGTTCAGGAACATCTTCTCGATGCCGTGGGTCGCTGAGCTGTTCTTTCGCGTTCTCGACCTTGCCACGTGCTCGTTCGATGTTGCGAGCGTAGTTCCGCATGACCTTGTCCAGGCCTTGTCGTCGCAGCAGCCTATCTGGCCATTTCTGCAACGTCGCCGCGTCGAGCGTCATCATGCTTGGCTCGCGTTTCCCAAAGAGGTCGAAGATACCCATCCTAGAGTAGAAAAAGGGGAGGAGGTATATATGATTTGTGTCTCAGACGAATTGAGTATAGCTTTCCGTGAGGTCGATGTTCTCCAGGTCGTGGTCAATGAGCGCTTTGCCTTTCTCTGCAGGCACGCCCTCGTCGTAGGCTTCACGTTTGTCCTGGTAGAAGATGCCTGTGCCGAGCTTTGTCAGGTCGAGGGCTTTCAGCATGGCTTTTTCGCGATTGGTCGGGTCGTGGCCTGCTTCGTCGAGTTTGTAGATGTGTTCCTTGAACCAGGTGACGGTGTTGATCTTGTTGAAGGTGGCGCAGTTCTGTAGCACATCGATGTGCGCGAAGCCACGGTGCGTAATGCCTGCTTTGATGAGCCCGACGAGCTGTTTCGGGTCTGCGCTCCAGCTCCGGGCGACAAAGCTGCCTTCTTGAGCAATCGCCAACGCTATCGGGTTCACCGGCACTTCAATTGAGCCAGTTGGCGTGCTCTTGCTCACCCTGCCTTTCTCAGAAGTGGGAGATGTCTGTCCTGTAGTCAAACCATAAATCATGTTGTCGTGGACAAGCAGTGTGATATCATGGTTGCCGCGGACGCCCATGAGGAAGTGGTTGAGACCTTCGCCGTAGGTGTCTCCATCGCCGGCAACGACTATAACCTTGAGTCCTTTGTTTGCAAGCTTTACTCCTTCAGCGACGGGAATCGGCCTTCCATGCAAACCTTCGAAGCTATAGGTCTTGACAAAGTTGCACATGTGACCATGGCAACCAATGCCGCACACCACTACAACTTCTTCGTGCTTGATGTCAAGTTCAGTCAATGCCTGTTTGAGGGCGAGCCAGATACCAAAGTTGCCGCAGCCAGGGCACCAGTTAGGTTTGATGCCGGTGTCGAGACATTCTTTCTTGATCATTGGAGCAACTCCTTGACTTTATCATAGACTTGTTCTGGGTAGATCGGTCGGCCGTCGTATCGTCGTAGGTGAGCGTCCATGACGTGTCCGGTTTCTTGCCTGATGACACCTTCCATCTGGCCGCTGATGTTCACTTCAATCATGAGGGTTTTGTTCGAGTGATACAATATCTTGGCTATCGCATCAGTATTGAATGGAACGACGTGCGTGATTTGCAAGAAGTTAACTTTGTAGCCATCGTTCTCAAGCCAGCGCATGGCGTCCAGGATGGGTCCTTTGGTTGAGCCCCAAGAGACTAGTGTTATATCCGCGTTCTCAGGACCGTGAAGAAGTGGCGCGGGAAGTTGTGATTTCAATAAATCGAACTTGCGTTGGCGCTTCTCCATCATCGCGTTACGCAAAGGAATCTCTTCGGTGCTGTAGCCATGTCCGTCGTGCTCGTCGCTGTTCGCCACGAACAGGCCGTCGGGAACGCCCGGAATGCTGCGAGGACTGATGCCGTCGTCAGTAATTGAGTAACGTTCGAAGCCAGGCTCGACATGTCGAACAAGCTTGCCACGGTCCACACCAGTCTTAGGTTGGAAGAACTCAGCTGATTTGTGACTTTCGCCAAGGTACTTGTCGCTGATAATGATAGCGGGTAATTGAAAGCGCTCCGCAAGATTGAACGCTTCCATAGTATGATGGAAGGCGTCTTCCACATCGCCGGGCGCCAAGACAACCTTAGGAAAGTCACCGTGTCCGGCGTGCATGACAAAACGCAAATCCGCTTGCTCAGTAAATGTGGGCACGCCTGTTCCTGGACCGCCACGCTGCACTTCAGCAATAACAATAGGAGTTTCAGTAATGCCTGCAAGTGAGATTCCTTCTTGCATGAGGGCGAAACCGCCGCCTGAGGTACCGACCATGGCACGCACGCCCGCAAAGCCCGCGCCGACACCCATGTTAATTGTGCCAACTTCATCTTCTGTCTGCTTGACTGCAATGTTGTGGCGTTCTTGCCAGCCAGCCAAGGTATGGAGAATGCTCGATGCTGGTGTCATGGGATAAGCAGCATAGAGTTTGATACCTGCTTTGACCGCGCCGAGCGCGACCGCTTCATTCCCAGTAAGAACCATACGTTTGGGCGCTCCCTTAATGGGTGAGAGTACGTGGCAACATTGGGAACCATAGTGTTCTTTTGCGTAGTCATAGCCTTCTCGTGCAGCGTTGATGTTCTCTTTGATGATGGCTGCTTTCTTGCCTTTGAACGCGTCCTTGATGACGCCTTCGAACACCTTGAATGGGTAATCGAGCAAACCAAATGCTGCGCCAAGAGCGACAGTGTTCTGCATCAGCTCGGAACCGTCGGCTTTCGCCGCGAGTTCCTTGAGTGGAACTGCGCAGCACTTGCCAATGTGCATTCCGGTCTTGCAGGGATCGACGGTTTTACCGTCGTAGATAACAAGGCTTTCGCCGTTGAGTTCGTTTTTGTGGATGTCGATGGTAGCTTCGTCGAGCGCGATGAG
>JAAOYD010000031.1 GCA_018221165.1 Candidatus Woesearchaeota archaeon
ACCTATGAAGAATGCGACGGCACTGCTGGCGTTCCGCCAGATGGTGATTATTCCTGCGCAGCCAACTGCACACTTGAATACACACCCATCTGTGAGGATCTCGACTACCTCGGACCCTACGCGCAAAGCAACGTGAGCCAATGGATGGACACGGTCTCGCGCATCGCAATCACCGACGGTGGCGAAGAGCTATGCAATGGCACCGGCCACACATTCTACAAGAACACCTGGTTGCAAGGCGAAGATGAACTCTACTGCGCTGGCGACTGCGACCAATGGACGATAACTGGCTACAACACGTCCGGCTGGGAAACCTATCAAGGACCGTTCAGCGGCGGCAACGAAAGCTGCCACGTCATCGAGTACTACAACGAGGACGCGAACGGGAACCGGACACCTATCCAATGGGACTGCGTCTACATGGACAAGACCGCGCCCGAACTCGAGAAGACCGTCGGCGAACCGAAATCAGCGATGAGCCAACGCAACAAGGAACTCGGCGCGGCATTCTATCCTGAGCTGCTCACCGGAGCCTGCGATGAGGAAGGAGCGTGCTGGGACATCACCTTACTCACTCCTATTGACATGACCTGCACCGACGCGGAACCGCACCCAAGCGGCGTGGTCGATCTCTGCTTCAACGTCGACTTCGATAATGAAGACGTCACGGAAGAATACTGTAATGGTACCAACGGTGAGATGCGAGGCGGCGATTGCTGTATCGAAGACGACAACATTAACTTCCACTTCACCAAAATTAGCTGGCACAAGCTGAGCTACTACTGCATTGATGCGGTGAACAAGACAAGCGAACCTGATATCGAATACTTCAAGGTGGAAGAAACAAGCTTCGATATCCAACTCAATAAGAAGTGGAACCTCATCAGCGTTCCGGTAAAGTTGCTTGATGACAGCATGGACGAAGTCTTCGCCGGCTTGGAAGATGTTGTGGCGAGTGTCTGGCAATACGACGGCGAGAACTGGCACATCTACACGCCGGATAATATATCAAACGACGATCTCACAACTATGGTGCCTGGATATGGTTACTGGGTGCTGACGACGGAAGCCGCAACGCTCACTATTGGCGGCAGCCTCTTCAACCCCGCGGTCATCGCGCCCGAAATCCCAATTACGCACGGCTGGAATCTGGTCGGCTACTACGGTGCCGAGAACCAGAGCTCCTACGATGGTCCAGATGGAGCAGGGAAGACAGCAGAATGCCTCTTCAGTTCCTTCGGCGACTCAATCTTCGACAAGGGATTCACCAGCGTCTACGGCTACTGGGAACTCTTCAACCCGAACATGTGGACCTCATATGGACGGCAAGACAGCCTCGACCCTGGCGCAGGCTACTGGGTCTTTGCCACTGAAGACGCAATCTATGCACCACCGCCCGCTGATTGCAGCTAAAGCTTCTGAAGTTCTTGGGTGACACGCTTACAGAAATCCATCGCGCCGAGATAATAGTCCTCGACAGGATCGTTATCATTCACGCTCAAGACATCAATCACTCGGTCCTTTCCTTCATCATCACGCATCAAGGTACGTAGCCCTTTGTATTCTGTCTTCGTGAAGACATCCTTCTCTGGCTTGAGCAATGAATGCAGCCGTTCTTGGATGCGGCCGAGCAAGTCGAGCGCCAAGACTTGTTGTTCCTTTGCTTCCTCAGGTTTGATGCTGTTGAATTCGTTGTACCAGTCGCTTGGCACCTTGATCTTGTCACGCATGCCCCGCGTGCCGCCATTCGAGGCGCGATAGGTACGTCCAATGACGAAATTCAACGCTTTGCACTTATCTTCAATGGTGTGAATGTACTGGTCAAGTTGCCCAGGCGTGAACTCCTCAGAGAGTACTGCTTCCTCACCTTCATTTCGATACTCGATGGCCGTCATGATGCCGAGGATGACATAACTGAGTCCGAGATTCACTCCTGTCAAGACAGGGATGTCAAGTTGGCTACCATAGGTGGCGTTGGCAACACTGCCAATACCTAAGAACGCGAAACAGAGTCCCAGGGGTGTGAACCAGAACAGGACATCCTTGAAATCACCCTCGAGCAAGCCAATGAACACGATAGCTGCGATGAGCGTCGGTGAGAAGCCAAGCACTGCGAGTGCGAGATTACTATTCGTCACCACAGCTGCGATGAGCGCGATGAAGAGTGTGATGAGGATGCTTGCGAAGAGCCAAGCCTTGCTCGCTTTCATGTGCCGAACCATGATGTGCTCAAGCCCTTCCTGCCGAACCTCATCTACAGCTTCATCAGTCTCTAAGGCCTCTTCAACAATCTCTGTAGAAGTTTCTTCCACCTCTCCCATCGATGAGAAATCCCCAAAGGGCGTTTATATAGTTTTCGGGCTACGCATTCTTTGGATAGGTACCTGGTCGCATGAAGACTTGCTGTGAACGGACAGCGACACCCTTCTCGCCGAGCATCTGCTCGCTTGTCAAGCGCGCCTCACCTACGAGCACCGCTTCATCCTTCAACGTCATCACCGCAACGACATCGCCCGGGACGATGTTGTCATGCAGTTTGGAGATGCCGGGTACTTTGAGCTGAACACCTTGGCACATGCTCTCTACCGCGGAATCGAGCACCCAAATCTTCTTGAGATGCGCCAAACCCTCCTCAGCAGGCAAGATAGCCTTCCTTATGGCGTCTTCCTTACCTTCTTCTTTCCAGTAATGGAATGCGTCAGCGAGATCATGCAGGGTGACGAGCCCGTCATCTTCTTTGAACGGACCAGCTTTGCTGCGGCGTAGCTCGGCCATATGCGCGCCGATAGGCTTGCCATCCTCGCCCTTCACCGACTGGCCCATATCGTGACAGAGCTTACGGATATAGGTGCCTGCCTGGGTGCCGGCGATGAAGAGCACATCCTGGTCAATAGCACCAAGATAGTTGATATAGTAGATTGTGCGCTCGCGCTCCTGACGCTTCACCGCGCTCTTCACCGGTGGGAGTTGGGTAATCTTGCCGAGGAAATCAGAGAGCAGCTTCCGCACCTTGTATTCCTCCACTGGCTTGTGGAGATGCATCAGCGTGATATACTCCTTCCCAGCTGTCAAGAGTGACTGGACGACCCTCGTCGCCCGTCCGAGCGCCACAGGAAGCACACCAGTCACCTTCGGGTCAAGCGTGCCGCTATGACCTGCCTTACGAATCTTGAGAACCTTCTGCACATAGGCGCTCACCTGATGGCTCGTTGGTCCAGGAGGCTTGTCCAAGGGGATAATGCCGAACTCGAGCAGCTCTTTAACAGTGCGCTCGCTGGGAGGCTTGCCGTACTTGTCAGAGGTTGGCGCCTCGCGACGCACGATGACTGTGCGCTCTTCCTGTTCGAAGGGGAGAAGACCCATGAATGTCAGAATCAGAGGAGGCTATTTTAAGCTTGTGGTGGACTGCTCATACTTTCTCGATGCGGAAGCGCATGGCGCCGCGCTCCTTCAAGGTGTCGCCTTCGGCCGTGTCCTCGCAGTCGAACATGCTGAACGCAAAGCCGTAGTCGAGGATGCTTATCTCAGTCTCTAACGTCCTATCGCCGATACGGAGCAAAGAGACGGTGACTGGTCCTGCCTTGTCCGCGTTGTTATAGACGAGATCGAGATGATGCGTTCCTTTCGGCAACACGATTGCAGTCTTATAGATTGTTTGCTCTTCACTCTCCACGTGGAATTCAGCCAGAGCGATGCCGTCGATGAGTAAAGCGAGCCGTGGCCATTCTTTTTCTTCAGTTCCTGCGGCGACGACCACAATCTCAACCTCGTCCTCTGGCGTCTGGACAAGTTTCGAGGACGGGATACACTCGTCAGCGATGAGCCCACGTTCCTGATACTCTTCCCAAACCTTGGTTGTGGGCAACGCAGTGACGTTCTCTATTGTATCAGCAGTGTTGTTTTCCTCACCGTAGCGAATATCGTGGATTTTGCCGAATGCCTTGGCATCTTCCAGCGCAATTTCATAGGCTTCCTTGTAATGGTCGAGATCCGCTTGGAGGAATGCAGTTTCTGTCATGGTGCGTACCTGAGCGCGTTCGAGGCGCTCTACGGTGCGGAGATGAATGATAGCCATGACAATGATGACGATAACGAGGAACGCAATGATGAGATAGAAACCTTTGTTTGTATGGTGACCGATAATAGTATGCTTGCTGTGCTTGTCGCCTGCTTGTTTGCTCTGTTCATGCTGTCCTAGTTCTTTCCCGAGCTTGGCGAGCTCGTCATCATGCTGGTTCATACCTGAAGGAGGGTCGTCGTGGTTCTTAACCCTTTCTGTTAGGTTGACTATTGTTGGCAAGACAGGAACGGGAATTTGACACGTCGGCAAGGGATAGAAACAATACTTTTTCTTCAGGTTGCAAATTATCTCTCTTTCGGCTGGAAAAACTCGAGAGTTGACGAAACATTTAAATACAAACTTATAATTCTTTACTCTTGGCAAGTGATAAAATTACTTGTCATATGCTTAATTGTATTGTAACAATGGTAGGGGGGATACCTATGAAGAAGACTATTCTTGTTCTGATTATGATAGTGCTGTCCATCGTGATGGCAAACAACGCGTTAGGAGCACCAGCAGCTCACTGGGGTTTTGATGAGACTACAGGTCTCATAGCCCATGATTCCGTCGGAAACCATGACGGACTACTTGATAACGGCAATGGTGACCTTACCTGGACAACAGACAGTTGGCTTGGTGATGGTGCTATTGCAATGGACAATCCTGGTGTCAATGGGAATGGTGACAAGATTGTTATCAACGACACAGGCGCTCCATTTAACGATCCCAACGACTTCACTGTCAGCACATGGTTTAAGCCAGGAGTGGTCTCCGATCGCATCATCTTCGCCAAGACTGGCAACTGGACTGACATCTACACTAAAGGCTACGAGCTCCGTATGGATGGTTGGGGACGTAAACTGATGTGGTACGCTGGTGGCAGCGGTGGCGTTTTTTCATCAGGCGTCTTCCTCTATGGCCTCGAGCAGAACAAGTGGTACAACGTTATCACCATGCGCAAAGGAAACGAGGCAAAACTCTACGTCAATGGCATGCTCATCGGTACCAGGACGGCCCTCTCTCCAATTACTTATGCAGGTACCAATTCTCTTATGATTGGTGGTGTCGGCAACGGGCCGGGCTGGTCATTCGACGGAATCATCGATGATGTTACATTCTACAGCTATGCCCTTAGTCAGGGAGAAATGGATACTATCTATAGCCCGCATGTATTTATGCCGAGCGAACCATTCAGTGCAGAATTTCTCTATTCACCTGAGCTGGACACGCTCCATGTGCAGGGCTACGCCAACCTCCCCGCACAATCAGCCGAAGTGCGCTTCAAAAACAACACTGGTGGCTACAGTGGCACGAGTACCTGTGTCCTCATTGACCAGAACGCGAACCCTAATTATGTAGCAACCTTCACAGACGTCAGCACGACTTGGACGCGCGACACGTATAACCTCGAAGTTGCTTTCTTCAGCGATGACAGCTGCGTAAGTGCCACGACCGACACCGCCTATGGTGGTGAATTCGATGCGCTTCGCGTTATCTGGATTGAAGAGCAACTCGCTCAGCTTAACCAGACCATTCAGGACCTGAACATCACATTGCAGGAAAACCTGACAGCTATTTGGGATGAGATTAACGTCATGAATGCAGATATTGATTGGATCGAGGGGGAAATAAGTGACCTCTGGGATGCAATTGCAGGTCTTGAAGATCAGGTTGACGTCGCATGGAACTACCACGCCGGTGTTGACAACCTCTTCATTGAAGGATATGCGCCTACGGATGCAGTCTCTGCCAAGCTTATCTGGACCGATAGCTCCGGTAGCCACCTTGAATGGCCTCCCCGCTGCGTGAATGTTGACCAGACGAAGAACCCTGAGTTTGGGCCATACATCAAGTACAAGCCACAAGCGGAAGGCTGGGATGCGGATACATGGTTCCTTCAAGTTTATTTCTATGATGCCTCTGGCTGCGCAGGTAGTGAAGTCAAGCCACGCGCCTATGGTCATGAGTTTGACTACCTGGCAATCATGGAAATTTATGATAATCTCAATGCTCTCACTGCTGCCTTGAACGCGACTAACGCTTCTCTTCAGGCGCAGATCGACGAGCTCTACAACATTACTGATGAGCAAGCCCAGGATCTCACCGCTATTTGGGATGAGATTGATGGCCTCTGGGATGCAATCATTGGACTAGAAGATGAAGTCGATGTCTCCTGGGCTTACAACGCCAAAAATGACAACCTCTTTATCGAAGGATATGCACCTACAGACGCAGTGGCTGCTAAGCTTATCTGGACCGATAGCTCCGGTAGCTGGCTCGAGTCTCCTCGTTGCATCAATGGCATCGACCAGACAGCGAGCCCGGAATTCGGCCCGTTCATCAAGTACAAGCCACAAACAGAAGGTTGGGCGGCGGATACCTGGTTCCTCCTAGTCCGCTTTTACGACACTTCTGGTTGCACCGGTAATGAAGTCTGGCCACGTGCCTACGGTCATGAGTTCGACTATCTAGCAATCATGGACCTCTACAACGAGTTGAATGAACTGAACGCCACCCTCTACGGCATGAACGCGACACTTCAAGCTCAAATTGACGACCTCTATGTGCAGATAGGTATTATGGGTGCGGACATTGACGCGATTCAGCTTGAAATAGCTATCCTTTGGGATGTTATCAACGCAATCAATCACGGCACTATCAACTTGAACCACTTTGATGAGAACAGTCCCTGGCTTCCCAACCACCTTCGAGTATGGGGTGAAGCTCCTGAAGGCGCAGATGAGGCAACAGTACTCATCCGTTTCCTGGACAAGAGTGTGTACACGAGCATGACTGTGCCTGTCGAGACTAACAAAGACAACGAGAACACCTATGACGCGCGCTTCGACCTAAGCGAGTGGCCAATCGAGAAGTATGACGTCCTCGTTAAGTTCTACGACGATGATTGGATGGCTGGTTACGATGTCGGTGCATTGTTTGATGATCTTCTCCTGCTCTGGCTCGAGGAGAACGCCTATGGCTTTGAGTACATGCATACTACGACGCACTACACCTATAATCCTAAACAATCTTTCGTCCGCAAGATTAGCTGGGCGTTCACACCAGAAGAGAGTGGTGAGTACTGGTTTGAGCTCCACCAGTTTAACAGTGACAACAACGAGAGCATCACGAAAGAGTTCGCTGGAGGTACCTGTTGGGGTATTAATGCGAAAGACACTAAGAACTTCGTTGCTAGGAATGTTCGTTACCCGGCTGAAGAAGGAATGTACACGGTTCAGCTTCGAGCCCACAGGTGTGATAGTCCTGGTACTGTGCGAAGCAATCGCTTCCGCTTGAACATAGTGGATCTCGCCAAACCATTACCAGAGAACGAAGCACACTTCAGTGAGCTTGGTATTCAACAGAGCCCAGAAAGTGGTACCTGGTGGACGAACGAAGCATTGCTCGACATGGAAGCCTTGATGCGCAGCAGCAACGGTTGGAGTGGCGCATTTGGTTGCCTTGTTTATACACCCCAGAACCCAGCAATTTCACCAGGTGGTGAAGCGATTACGAACTGGCTCAGAGTAGGCCCTGATGTGGATAACATCTGGAGCTGCAGCGGAACACTTAATGTTGAAACTCTCAGTAGTTTTGCTGGAGATGAGGAGTTCCCAGTCACTATTTGTAGCGAACCAAAAGAACATGGTGACAACGACACGCTCTGCGACAACGTTATCCTCGGCTATGATACTGAGGCTCCGACAATCATCGAAGACAGCTTGAACCCTGGTGTGCTCGATGCGATTCGTGGAGTGTGGCAGTTCAGTGCTGACGTGACAGACAATGGGGAAATAGAGCTCGTGGAGTTCTTCCTCATCAACAAGACCAACGCGAGCAAAATCTGCTACCTCGGCAGTGCGAACAACACTGTCAATGACACGTGGAACCTTGAGTACAACACAACTGGCAACTGCACACCTGATGGTGCGTACGACTTCAGTGTTTATGCGATTGACTATGCAGGTAACGAGGCAATGCTCACCATCGATCCAATCATCGATAACACACCTCCTGAGGTTGTGAGTGTCATGATGACTGGTGAAGTCGGTGCCGGTTTCCTCATTGAGGCCCTTATCACGGACAACCTCGCTGGTGTGGAGAGTGCCTATGCGGAACTCCAGGCCTTCAGCTGCGAGATTCCCGATGAGAGCTGCAACCTTGAATGGTGCGCCGAACAGTATGAGGAACAGGAAGTCTGCGAGAACAGCACTGAGCTTAACGAGTCCTGTTTTGATGACTGCATGGAAGGCGGTGACACACAGACCTGCACTGAGGAATGCACCATCGTTGTCGAGAACTGTGAGATACAAATGGTTGAGATCGAACCTGATTGCAGCAGCGAGCACACCGCAGAATGCTACGAGCTTGAAGGCTACACCGTTGAGGACTGCATCGCTGATGCCGAAGTTGATTGTGAGTCATGGGATGAAGGCGAGTCTGAATGGGATAGTTACGCAGACTGTGTCGAAAGTCAGACTTGGGATTGCTACTATGGCTACTGCGACTACGATGGTGGTCAAGTCGATCAGCACACAGTGAGCTGCGAAGCGAACTGCTACGCTGACGAATGCGAATATGTCGGCGAGAACGCTGAGGGAGAGCCAATCATGGTCGAGCTCAGTCTCGTCGAAGGCAACGCACTAAGAGGTACATGGACTGGTACAGTTGAAGGCCTTGACGCGGGTGTCGAGTACTTCGTTATCGTCCACGCGACCGACGCGGCTGGCAACGAGAACGAGGAAGGCAACACGGCTGCGACGGCTGTTGAAGTCTATAGCGATATCGGCTATCTCGTCGGTGTCACGACGAGTGTCCCCGACGTCGAGCAGAACGCCCAGTTCAGCATCGGCGGCGCAGTTGTCGGCAGCGACGGGAGCACGCCGACCGCGCCAGATTTCGTGACGGTCGACCCATGGGGGTATGAACCGACCCTGTTTGGCACTGGACTCTACTCGACCAGTGCGAAGCTCAGCAATACCGGCGAGCAGTTAATTACTGTGACCTACACGCCTGACTCTGCATGCCCTGCCCGGAGCTACTCTGGTACAACGACTATCAACGTCTATCCTGGAACCGAGGTCTTCGGTGGCGGCGGTGGCGGTGGCGGCGGCAGTGGCTGGGGTGACACGAGCAGTCCAAACACTGAAGAGCGTGCCGAGAAGGTGACCAAGACTGAAAAGACACCTGTCTCCAGTGGAGATAGCGGTAGTGGCGGTGGACAGCAAGCTGACGAATCCAGTGGCGGACACGAGGAAGTGAGCGGTGGTGATGAACCGGCAGGAGACAGCCTTCTCACCGGTCAGGTGACTGGCGGCGGCATCCTCGCAAGCATGGCTTGGCTGTGGATACTGCTTGCCATAGTCGGAATCCTGCTTGGTCTGTGGTACCTCGCCAAGCGATAGTAAAACCTTTTCTCAAAATTCTTTTTTTTTATCGCTGTAGAGAATATGCTGCAAAAAGAACGATAGTTCAGAGCCCGAGCTGCTTGTCCAGCTCGCCGGCGACGTCCTTGAGCGCTTCTAAGGTCTCGTCCAGGTCCTGCTCGAGCTTCGCGATAAGGGTCTCGAGCGTATCGACACGGAGGACATACTTGCTCTTGTAGCTCTCCACCATGCCTGAGGCCATGAGTCTGTTCAGATGATGTACGATTGTACCCCTTGTGAGGCCGGTCATCTCTGCCAGCTCATCGCTACTCACTTCTTGCTTCTCCTTCGAGCTCTTAAGCAGCGTGATGAAGATGCGGAAACAGCTCTTATCCTTATCTCGTGGATTGAAGAGTCCGAGTGAGCCGCCGAACCACTGTAGCTGTTCATTGACGTCGCCCCCTTCTGGGCGGCGCGCCTGGATGATAGTGAGCTTCCTGAAACGCATACTGGAGGGCAAGCCAAGAACGTATTTAAAGTTGTCGTCGGACGCAGTTCGCTGGATAGGGCCATAACCTTTAAATACTCGCCTTTGCGGTTCTACCCTTGTGGACGAAGGGCTGGTACGCTATATCAGGGAACGCCTCGGAGAAGGCTATGCCGAAGAGCACGTACAGAAAGCGCTCCTTGAGCATGGTCATGGCCAGCCGGAGATTGACAACGCGTTCACACACATCCACCATGAGAAACCGCCGAAAATACTCCTTTCAGCACTTCTTGTCATCCTCGTCATCGGTGCAGTGGCGATATTCCTTGCACTCACGCCCGATACGACACCCCTGCCGCCGCAGCCCCCTGTGGAGCAGCAGCCGGAACACGTTGGCCCACCCTCAAACGATATTATTGAACTCGCAGCCGACTTGAAATCATTCACCAAAGAGAAGACTGCGGACGAGACCTATTATCTCACCGTCGAAACCGCATCGACCAAAGCGGCGAGCACCGCCGATGCCATCCTCATCTGTAGCATCAATGAAGACATCATCTACAAGAACTATTGCCTCCAGGAGATGGCGGAAACGCGACGAAAAGCCGCGTTCTGCAACGTCATCGGTGACACGCAGCAACGTGACGACTGCTACCTCGGCCTCGTCTTCCTTGGAGAAGACCAATACTGCAGTAAGCTTGTCTTGGAACAGAACCAACGAGTCTGCGATATACTCGGCGCCTGAGCACATAACTGAAAAGAGCGTGAACCATGGAGAACATCCTCGTTGACATTGGCATCATCATTATCGTCGCCACCATTGGCGGCTATATTGCCAAGATGCTCAAGCAGCCCCTCATCCCTGTCTACATCTTGATGGGTGTCCTTCTCGGACCCATCCTTGGATTGATTACTGAGCCTGAGAACGTGCTCCTCCTCAGTGAGATCGGTGTCGCCTTCCTGCTGTTCATTGTTGGCCTCGAATTGGACTTGCGCAAACTGAAGGATGTGGGCGACGTGGCGACCATTGGTGGCGCGTTGCAGGCCTTCGCTATGTTTGGCATTGGTTTCGTTGTCGCGAGACTCCTTGGCTTTGCCACCCTCACCAGCATCTACCTTGGCATTGTTGTGAGCTTCAGCAGCACGATGGTCATCATCAAGATGCTGAGCGACAAGAACGAGCTCGACACGCTCCACGGCCGCATCGTCATCGGCGTCCTTCTTCTCCAGGACATCCTCGCTATCTTGGCGTTAAGCATGCTCCATTCTGCGGATGGAGGGGGTATCAGCACTATCTTGCTCAACCTCCTCATTGGAAGCGTCATCATTGTCCTCAGCTTCCTCGTCGGTAAGTTCCTTTTCCCCCCCATCTTCCGCAGCGCGGCGAAGTCGCTGGAACTTCTCTTCCTCCTCTCAGTGAGTACATGCTTCTTCTTTGCTCTCCTCTTCACGCTCTTCGGCTTCAGCATCGCTGTGGGAGCGTTCATTGCTGGTGTCATCCTCGGTAACCTCCCTTACAACATTGAGATTATCAGCAGGGTCAAGCCGCTCAGAGACTTCTTCACCGTGCTCTTCTTCGCCAGCATCGGACTCCAATTCACCATCACCGGGCTGTCTTCTTCCCTCTGGGCCATCCTCGCTTTCCTCGGACTCACTCTCTTCGTTTCACCCATCCTCACCATGATTGTCGTCGGGCTCTTTGGCTACAAACGACGCGCCAGCTTCCTTACTGGGCTTAACCTCAGTCAAATCAGCGAGTTCGCCCTCATCATCGCTCTTGCGGGGCTCAGCGCTGGCCACATCTCTTCGGAAGTGTTCAGTCTCATTCTTGCCCTTACGATTATTAGTATCGCAGCGAGTGCCTACTTCATCAAGTATGAAGACAAGATTTACGCAATCATCGGTCCGCTCCTCGGTCCGCTTGAGCGCCTCAGCAAGGTGAACCGCGAGCTTGAGAACATGAGCGAAGAGAGCAGGCATGACGTTGTTCTCATCGGCTATGATCGTACAGGGTACAGTATCTTCCGCTCGTTGCGACGGCTCAAAAAAGACTTTGTCGTCGTGGACTTCGACCCTGATGTTATCAGGCATCTCCTGGACCGGAACGTGCCCTGCATCTACGGCGACATCGGCGATCCTGAAGTGATGGAGAAACTCCGGCTGCACCAAGTAAATATGGTCATCAGCACCGTGCCGAACCATCACCAGACCCTTGCCCTGCTCAACATGCTCAAGAAGGAGCACAGCCACGCCCGGGTCATCGTCACCAGTTACCAGGCGGATGAAGCCCTGGATCTCTATGATGCTGGCGCTGACTACGTTATCATTCCCCACTTCCTCGGTGGTGAGCACGTTAGCTACATGCTCGAAGACATCTCGACAAACTTGGACAAACTCATTACGACGAAGCTTGACCACATCGAAGAACTCAAGACTCGCGAGAACATGCGGCCGAAGAAGCACAAGAAATG
Organism: Candidatus Woesearchaeota archaeon; assembly: GCA_018221165.1. GTDB lineage: Archaea > Nanobdellota > Nanobdellia > Woesearchaeales > UBA525 > UBA153. The sequence goes on from JAAOYD010000031.1 coordinate 12,388, forward strand.
AGGCGTATTTATAAACCGCTCCTTCTTCTCAGCTCCATGGCAATTGACCCCTTCACAAAACAGCTTCGTCTCAAGGCGAAAGCTCTCTCTCCGGTGCTCAGCGTCGGCAAGCAAGGCATCACTGCCGGTGTCGTGAAGCAGCTCGACGAAGAGATTAAGCGACGAGAACTCATCAAAGTACGTCTGCTTCGCACCTTCCTTGATGGCAAGGACAAGAAAGCAGTCGTGGCCGAGTTGGCAGGCTTCACCAAGAGTAAAGTGGTGGACCAAGTTGGCAATGTTCTCGTGCTCTACCGGCAAGCGAAATAAGCCTGTTTTACCGAGGAAAGCTTTTTAAAGGGATTTCTCTAAGATTGACATGGAGGGAGACGGTAGTCTCTCAGTGGTCACAATGGCGTATATCAACGCGAGAAGCAAAATCCAGGAAGGTCTGGAAGCGCAATGGGGAGAGCTTCTTATCAAGCATGGCTTCATCATCAAGGAAGATATGTTCGGCAAAAGTGTCCGTTCCAAGTACAAGTTTGACCCGGTGACGAAGCACTACTTGCCAAAAGACGGCGGGATGTACAATCCCGACGACGCTATGATGGAATATGCTGAAGATGTCCTCATGAGCGGACCACACCAACCGAAGATTGCAGACTATGTTCCCACAGGCTATCCATCACCGCTGAAACGATTCCACATACTCTACGAGACCATGAGTCTCAGCATTGAAGAAGTCTATTTCTGGCTTATCGATCACATGCGCTACGACCAGGGATTCATGCACGCGCACAAGGTCAAGGATGTCTTCACAGCGACGGAGAACAGCGCATTCTTCGGGACGAGCCAGCAGCGTTTAGGTATCCAGCAGGACCGAGCGCAACAATACTTGGCGACCATCGGCAAGATGGTGAAAGATCTTTTCCAGCTCGTCAGGGAACTCAGGATTATCGACGAGAAGCTCCTGCCACGAACAGACTGGAAAGAAAGTAAGAGCGCCGACGCGACACTCAAAGGAGAATACATCGACCTGGTCGAGAACAGAGGAGGGCAAACAAGCCCTGGCAGCGTCTACGGGCTCTCGCAACAGCTCGGCTACGCAACCCTGCCTGACCTCTTCTTCAACACGCACGTCACCGACCTCGACAAGGTCGACGAGACCGTAGACAAACTTGACTTCAACACCACCCTCAAGAACGTGCTGAAACGCAAACTCTACCAATACGTGAACTGGAAGCTCAAAACAGACCATGAACTTGAATCACGCAGGACCTTCACGCTCAAATATCTACGGCAGCATTGGGACGTCATCGAGATGTACATGAGCTGGATTAAACCCTATCTCCGCCATGTCGCTCGGCTCCAGATGAACGATGACAAGCTCGACAGCATCGATCTCATCACTGCATTCGAACAGAGCTATGTCGAGACAGAAGTCCTCTTTGCCAAGCCTGAAGTCTCTGGCAGGAAGCATTTCGAAGTCATCATCATCTCCATCAATTTCCGAACACGGCCGAACATGAGCTATGTCCAAGAAGGCTACCAAAAAGGGCCGAGTCACGTCGGCCAGGCAGATATCTACTGGCGCGCTTATGCTTGGGAACAGCACAGCATCGATAATTATATCCGCTACAGGAAAGCGGAAGACCTCTACATGCTTGGTGTTGTGGATACAAGTGTCCAGGCAGCGATGGAAGCTCTTGGTGAAGAGCTCGAGAAATACCTCGCTGAGGCGGGCGAGCCAAAATACAAGGACAAAATCGAGAAGGAAGAAGCGGAGCGCGAGGAGCAACTAAAGAAGCAAAAGATTCCCGGACCGTTCAGTGGTCTTGCAGAACCATTCAGCGCCCTCGGCTCAGGCTTCAGCGAAATGTTTGGGTTTAGTGGCGCCGGAAGCATGCTCAGCCTTGGGATGAAGAAAGGCAAGGAGAAAAAGTATGGCTTCCCTCCGACTCTCGCAACTGGCGGCAAGCTCTCCGGGAACCACAAAGCACAACTCGTGCAGTGCATGAAGAACTTCAAGAAAGCCCACGGAATGTTCCACTGGGGCTAGCATTCTCACGAGGAGACGAATATGGTGGACCTCGAATCAGGCATCGACAAACTCCCTCCCCGGGAACGACTTAAGGCACTCCGCGAACGAGAATCGGAACGGAAACTCCTAGAACTTGAGATGATTAAGAAACGAAGGGAGCTCGCGGAGTTAGAGGAAGAGACCGAGAAAGAGCGCGAAGAGGAAGGAGAACTCGAGAAGGAAACTGAAGAGGAGATTACACGCGAGAGCGCGGAAGCAGAACTCGAAGAACGGATAGCCGGTTTCAAACAAGAAAAAGACTTTGTTCCTGAAGGCGGAGCCGCGCCTGGCTTCGGCGAAACCGCACCAGAGCAAGCCATCCAATACCAAAGCGAAGCACTGCAACAAGCCCACAAGAACATTGATTATCTCCTTCACGGCACTCCCTCTACGGAAAAGCGCATGGAAGTCGAGCGCGACCTCTATCAGAGCATGCGCTCAGCAGCGGACAACTTCAATCCGGAAGAGAGCTACTCTTTCAACAAGCTTCAAGAAGAGATGCATGAGTTGAAGAATAGAGATGGTGTGCAGAACAATTACTTGGCACGCACCAATACTCTTTTAAACGAAATGACCGATATTATGGATTACAATCAATAGGACGAGGCCCGCCGACGAAGTGGCGGTTGATACACACATGGTCGTCTTCAACAACCCTGGCTACTATCACGCGCTTGATCGTACGTTCTCCGAGGAGGAATATGGTCCTCAGCAGCCGCAAGTTCTCGATGATGGAAGCGAATGGCAGACTGAGCTCGGTCCCAAAGAGTTTGGTACGAGCGCGAATCCGATGCAGAACCAAGTGCAGGCGCTCCAAGCAAAGATCAGGGAAGGTGCCAACAGAGTCGAGCTTGAATTCCCAGGAGCGGGAAAAGGCAGCAGCCAATCACCAACACCGGAAAGTTATGGTAGTCGTGAGCGCCAGGATATTCGTGAACTCGCGAGAGCAACCGGTATCAAGACAAGCACGCACGCCACGTTCCAGAAACAAGGATTCTCAGGCTTTGACCCGCAACGCGGTTTCAACGACGAGCAACGCTACCAGAACATCAAGGAAGTCAAGAAAGCCATCGAGTTTGCAGCGGAAGCGACGACAGGTGGCGCAGTCGTGTTCCATACAGGAGAATGGCAACGTCCCATCAGCGAGTCCTGGGGGAACGGCAACGCCAAAGGACAGCCGCAAGACGCAAAATTTGAAGGCTACGATGAGGAAAAGGACCGTGCAACCCATTACATGGTTGATGATAGGACTGGTGACTTCGTCAGCGCCATCAGGAAAGACAAGCGCCTCTACAGGCCCAAATACAAGACAGCAGCTGATTTCCAGCGAGAGGCGGAAGCTGAAGATAGGGGTGTAGACATTATCGGTAAATATGATAAACTCAAAGGAGGGGCGATTGAAGCAGGTGACTTCCTTGATATCAATGGTAAGTGGATCGACGAGAAAAAATTGGAAAGGATTTTTGAACGAGTTCCGGTCTGGGACAAAGAACACACCAAGTTCGACGTTGATGAATATGATTGGAAAAGAATCGAGAAGGAAACCAATGAATGGAATGCGCGCCATCCTAAAGAGCAACTTAGACCCGAAGAGCTTTTCGTCCGGATTGAACAGGAGAATCGCATCTTGCAAGCGAAAGGCCACAGCCTTTTCTATGCACGACACTATGAAGATGAAGCCTTCCGAGAGAAAAAACTTCATGAAGCTCTCGACTTCTATAAAACTCTTGATAAGAGTCTTCCCGCGGATGAAAAGTGGAAACTGATGACTGAACGTGGGTTCAGGGGTTATGGTGGAGCATCACAATTCCTCACAGGTGATCCCGAATCAATACCTGACCAGATTGAGAGGGAACTCAAGGGAATACGGGATGGTCTCCGTCACACGCACGAGGCGAGCGCGGCTGCTGACGCGCAAGCGAGAGAACAAGAACAGATTTTCTCGAACATCAAGACCGTAGATGAGTACGGGCTCAAGAAATCCACAGAAGGCATCGCCCGAGCAGGCGTCTTCGCATATGAGCAGACGATGAAGAACAAGGATAAGCTTGATGACCCTGTCTATGTCGCGCCGGAGAACTGGCAAACCCAAATGTATGGTGGCCACCCGGACGAGATGATAGAGCTCGTCAAAGGAAGCCGGGAGAAGATGGCCGAACAGCTCGTCAAGATGCGCGGCAAGTCGGAGAGTGAAGCGAAGAAGCTCGCGAAAGACCACATTAAGAGTACTATTGACATTGGTCACCTTAACTTGTGGCGACAGCACTTTGTCTCGAAGCCCCACGAGAGCGATGACGACCGGAATAAACGGTTCAATAGATGGGCGATTGACAAGACGAAGAAGATGATTAAGGAAGGTATCGTCGGCCACGTCCACATTGCGGATAACCTTGGTTGGGACGACGAACACCTCACACCGGGAGAAGGTAACGCACCCATCCGTGAGTTTGTCAAAGAGATGGAGAAGGCAGGCATCAAGGATTTTATAATTGAACCTGGCAGTTTCAATCCGCAGCGAGCATTACCTGATACATTACGATACTTTGGCAGTCCAATTTATGCTGCTGGTACGCCGTCGATGCGTCCAGCTGGTCAGTTCAGAGAAGCACACTTCGGTTATTCTGGACCGAGCAACTACATCGTCGGTGCCTATAGCCCGAGCAACGAGTGGAAGCTCTGGTCAGAAGTGCCAATGGAGTAGAAACCCTTACTTCTTCTCGACAATGGCGCGCATTGTCTTGATGTAATCATCTGCGAGAGTAACGTACTTGTCGAACTCCGCACCTGTAAGCTCCTTTCGCTCACGGTGAGTAATGCTCTTCATCAGCACAAAGAACTCGTGGCATACGCCGGGATACTTCTTGTCCAGCAAGCCAGCTTTGACGAGTTTGTCCCGCAATAAATCAGGTACGTGTTCTGGACTTGGTGGGACTTCACCCAGTTTCATCAATGCGGCATGGCTCGCGTCAATGACCGCCCAATACAAGTCAACAGCACCTTGTAGCAGATGCCACCTCGCATTTAGCACAGTCTGCGGCGCGCGGGCATAATAGGACCACATACTCTCCGCACTTGGTCTGATGCGACCGGTGTATAGCAAGCGCTGCAATGGCGTGAAGAAGCCAGTATCATACAGCGGGATGCCGTCGCGGAGCATGTTCACACCGACGGGATCGCCAGCACGAACGTACTCCCAGAAGGTGGTGTATTTTAGGGTTGTGATGTGGAGTTTCTCGCTCACTTCCATCGCAATCTTCTGCACGATGACTCTATAACCCTGCACAAGCTCTTTTGTCACTTGTACGCTCAGGTCATCGATGAGGATGAGAATATCGATATCAGCGCTCTTCTGTTGCTTCCTGGCTGTGCTACCAAAGAGGACAATACCCTTGATGAAACCTTTGACTTCCTTCAAGAGCCGCTTAGAGAACTCATAGGAAAGGTCTTTCGCCTCATCGCTGTATTTCTCGAGATTTTGTTCGCCCTGCTTGGGCACTTTGAACTCCACACACCCACCTCTCTTGACGAGAAAAGCAGAGAAGGAGCTTTATAAACATTTCGCCACTCAAGCTTTCGTGGTCGTGTAGAGACTGCCGCGGATGGTGTGCGGTGGATTAAGATTTGGGTTAGCTTCACTTCCCCGTTTGAAGGTGATGTTGATGATGAGCCGCTGCTTCTCACCCTCAAAGAGGAGAGGATTAGTATCTATGACATTACCGATGATGAGTTCGCCTGTAGTTCCTGCACTTATTGTGATGAAATTATTAGGTGGAAGGGATGTTTTCAATAATCCTACAGGCCCAATGTCTTCTATGGTAATTTTAACGTCAGTTATATCAATTTCTTTGCCGAAATTGTTCCTGACGAAAAGGCTGATGTCATTTGCTCCTGCTCTCACCTGATAATCCACACATTCCAGCTGCGCACCGAAATCACAGTCGTCAGGCACCCACTTGCTTGGGTTCAACACACCGAAATACGCGAGCGCGCCGATGACAATAAGGATGACGAGAAAGGCCCAACCATAGGTGATGATATACTCTAATGAGGCCTGCGCCCTGCGCTTCATGAATTTGCCTCTATGAGAACTCGAACGGGAGCGGCAAAGCTGTGGATGCTGCTATCGCGCTGCACGGACAATTCGATGAGCACCATGCTCTTCTGGTTTGCGTGGCCAGCAAAGGGATTATCTCCATCGAATTTGCAAGTTAGTATCTTTGATGCACGATGTGGCCAGGACTGGCCTGCAATCGATTCTCCGTCCACAAGGACGTTCTTTGTAACGATTTTCACTTGGTCCTCATAGATGCACGAAGCGTCAACAATGGACACATCAGTATGTGTGTTCCTCAGCATGAGTGTGAGTGACCCGTCAGTTGAAGCGTCGTTGACGCTGCAGTCGATGCCGCTGCTCTCAGGGAAGTTGCACATTTCAGGGATGAGTAGTTGCGGATTGAGAACGCTGAAGTAGGCCATGACAATCAAGACCATGAGAATAAGGAAAGCGCCCCACCCATAGGTAGTGAGGAATTCCAGTGCCGTCTGCCCATGTCGCGTCATGCTCTGGCCTCCATAGAACAAATGGGTTTAGTTATGCGCGGTGGCGAAGATGTCGCCGTTCATGATTCGCGTATACTTTCCTGTAGTAGTGTTATACCTTATGGTGACTGTGAACTTTGTTTTCTCTCCATCGATGTATGATCCTGGAACACCGGGACATGTAATTTCGCCTGTCATGCCTGCTCCTAAGCTTAAGAGCGTATCGGGACACTCCTCACCGCCTGTTGTGCCGGTGTGGTTAATACTGACACCGTCTACAGGGATAGTGATTCCTGATCCGAGGTTATTTGTGATATAGAAATTGACGTCCGCTTCGCCACTATCGACATATTTCACCTGATAGTCCTTGCAGTGGAACTCCTGCTGGAAGAGACACTTCTCAGGGAGGAAACGGTTCGGATTGATGACACCGAAATACGCCAAGGCACCAATCATCACGAGAATGACAAGAAAGGCCCAGCCATAGGTCGTCAGGAACTCCAAGGCGGCCTGGCCGCGTCGATGTTTACGATTCATAGTACCAATCCTCACTTCTTCTTTTTTGAGTTCTTAATGCGCTCATGGACATTGTGGAAATGCTGTCTGTTCTCCTCATGCATGGCATGGAGCTCGTCTCTCGTCCTGATAATCATGCTCACTGCGATGATGCAGAGCACAAAAATGAGGAAGATGATGCTGAATGTCATGATTCCCAATACCTGCGCTTCAGGGCTCGCATTCGCGAGGTAGCCACCGAAGATGATACTGACAATGAGTAACACAAAGAGCATAATGCTCAAGATAATTTTATGATGGTGCATATCAAGCTTATTTCGCATGCTCTCACCCTGTACCTTTATACATGTTCTCTCGTCGATGCTTTTTATAAATATTTCGGTAGGTCTTACCCAAAATTCAGGATGCTCCCGAATATAGTCCCGATGACTTTGAGTAGGATCATATAGAGTCCGATGCTCGTTAGGAGGAACATTGGAATGTACTTCATACCGCTTTTGATATTCCCCTTCTCGATGATGCTTATAATCAACGCGGAGCTCGAAGAGATGATGCCGATGGCGAGGAAGGTAAAAATCATGTAATCTCTTGGATTTATTGATGGCTTACCCATCTTGATGGCTGAGACTGGTGAGGAAGCCATACTTGATGTTATGTTCCCAAGGAAACCACTAATAACGTTGAAGAGGGTGAAACTCAAGGCGAATAGGGCAGGCATGACAAACATGACAAGAGCGCCGATGAAAATCATGTAGGTTAACGTGCTTGCAGCCATTTCCTCCTTCAAGATACGCGCCTTTTTCAGATTCTCAATAATGCGATCGATGACATCTACAATCTTGCCGCCGCTCTCCAGCTCACCAATTATGAGACTGACAGAACGACGCAGGAGCGGACTATCGTACTTCATCGCGAACGCCCCTAAAGCCTCAGTCACGTCGTTTCCAGTCATGACGCGCTTTGAGACCAAGCCAATTTCTTTCGCGAGGATGCCGAATTCGGGCTTGATGGCGCCCCATAAGGCCTTTTCGAAGCTGTAGCCGCCTTTGAGGCTGGTGCTCACGAGTGTGAGATAATCGGGTAGTTTTGCCTCCATCTCTTTTGTTCGGTTATAGATTTGCATGGTGAGATAGAAATACCACATCGCGCCAAAAGTGAAGATGAAACAGAGCATGAGTGCGGCGAAGACCACGAAGCTCACAGCGAAGGAGACAAACGGTGCTTTTCCCTGCAAGTACGGGAACACCTGGCTCATGTAGACGAAGTACGTGAGCACGGCTCCTATCCAGAAAAGAATGCCGAATGATTCATACGGGACTTTCTCGCGTCCGGTTTTTTCGAAGAATTCATGCAAGTGCGGCCGAAGACTCTTTGGAACGAAGGCTTTCCCGAATGTTGTGAGGAAGAGGAGTTCCATTGTGTGTACCTATATATTCACCGTTGGCCTGATGCTCTTGAAGACTGTGATAAAGAAGAACTCCAGCATGAGGATGCAGAACGCGAGGAAGAGGAAGAATGATAAGTCGAAATTCGCACTCACCATGCTTACAATTGTAATGAAGAGGGTAATTCCAAGACTTGGAATGACGATACTGAACAGCATATAGAACATGGTAAGACCATTCAGTTTCTTTCCGTAACGCTGAATTTCGATGAGTTGTTCGTTCGAAATTTCCTCAAGCAAAGCCTCGAGATAGTTCGTGACGTCTACACCGATGCGTAGCGCATTTGTAATCTGAAAGAGGATACGACGAAACTTCTCACTTGGGCTGTAACGTGAGGCCTTTTCTAACGCTTCCTCAAGCGGCGTACCGAGATCAATGTCATGGACAATCTCTTTGAAGTACTTATTGGCGACACCATAGCTCTTCGATGCCTCAGTTAAAGCGACGATGAGTGGACGACCAGCGTGGAGTTTGACGAGGAGGAAACGACCCGCAAAAAGTACTTCTCTATCGATATCCTTTGCAATCTTCCTAATCTTCACGTCGACAGAACGGATTGAGAGTTTGTACACGAGATAGAATGCGCCGATGAATGCGATAATTGCACCGAATGGATTGAGCCCAAACGCGCCGCTGAAGAGAAAGTATGCAAGTCCGATAGCCAGTGCCATCCACAACGCAGACATGAACATCGTGCGGATGTATTCTTCAGGCTCTTTCTCTATCTTCGCCATCATGAGCTTACGTTTTAGCTCAGGGTCCTTGCGGGCGAGGCCGTCGAAAAATGCCATCTTACTTAAGCACCAAGTTGCCGGTGTAGTACTTTGCGACGTAGAGGCCGATCTCGTTCACATTCGCGACATCCTTCTTCACTAGCCATTTCAGGATACGCATCTTCTGATGGAGATCAAATTCTATTTCGTCTTTCTTCATGCCAGTGTAGAGTTCGAGCCTATCCATCACCATCTTTGATTCAGCGATCTTCTCAATCTTATCCTTTTGAGCGTTATATCTGAGCAGGACGCGCGCATCGCCTTCAGCTGTTAGTTCTGCCACCTGTAATGTGCGGCGCTTCCCAGTACGTCGGTTGCGGTTCTGTACGAGAATGAGGCTCAATGCTGAGAGCATTTGTTTCGGGATGTTAATCGGTGGATTGGTCAGGCGCATGACTGTTTCATCAGCGTTGTTTGCGTGGACTGTTGCGTAGACTGAATGACCTGTATGCATTGCCTCGAGCATCACTTCTGCTTCTTTTCTTCGACGAATTTCACCGACGATGATGCGGTCAGGACGCATACGCAGGCTGTTCACGAGGAGATCGAGCATCGTTACACCGCCCTTACCCTCGGGGTTCGGCAAGCGCGTCTCCATTGGAACCCAGTGAAGATTCTCTGGTAGTGTTAGTTCGCGCGTGTCTTCAATAGAGAGGATGCGATGGTTTGGCGGGAAGAAGTTCGCGACGACATTGAGCATTGAAGTCTTACCAGAACCGGTACCACCTGCAATGAGTACTGAGAGTTCGTTCTGGATAGCAAGCCATATGAACGCGGCTGCTTCGAGACTGATAGTCCCTTCCTTAATGAACTTAGTGATGGTCCACGGGTCGCTCGCGAACTTACGGATAGTGATAGTGTTACCTTTGTTACTGATAGGAGCGAGCGTCGCGTTCACACGATCACCAGTGTGAAGATGCGCGTCCATCAATGGATTGAGACTCGTAATCTCTTTTCCTACCTCACGTCCAATCATTGTTGAGAAGTGCCTAATACGCGCCTCGTTCGGGATGATGATGTTTGTCTTGAGCCATCCGTGCTTCCGGTGGTACACCCAGACAGGCTCTTTGTGATTATTGACGACGATTTCTTCGAGAGCCGAATCTTTCAGCAGGATTTCAATCTTGCCTAGGCCGAGGTTCTCTTCGAGAAGATAATTGATGAGCATGTTCAGTGTTTCCTTGTTCGTTTGCGGGAAATACTTCAGGATGAGGTCGTGGATTTCCTTCTTGAACTCCTCACGGATGTTCACAGCTTCGCTCGCGCTCTCGAACTTCTCGAGTTCCATCATGTTCATCCGACTGACGAACTCCTGTCGAATCTTCTCAAGAATTATCTTCGTTGTCGGAGAGATATTCGCGATGCTCACGTTATAGGTAGGGACTGACTCTGTCTGCGCAGTCTCAATCCTGATGTCGATGAGGATGTTATTTGTCTCGATAGAATACTTCTCTAAGAGCTCGACAGAATCCTTGGCCTGCGCGGCCTGCTTTGCCTCTTTCACACTCACCCTCACGGCGCTCCATGGAGCTGCTTCTCTTCCTCATCGAGGAGAGCTCCCGAATCGCCACCTTTTTTCCCACCTTTGATACGCTCAAATACAGCAAGGAGTTGTTCCTGCGCCGTTCCACGACGTTCCTCAGGTAATGACATGAATATTTCCTTCGCCGACTGATACTGATGCATCGCTTCAGCTTTGTTGCCTGTCTCAGCCGCTTGCGTCGCAGCGTCGAGATGCTGATTGAGACGCTGTTCCTCAGCGGCGCCACCCATCGCTTTCTCATCAAGACGCGATGCGATTCGTTTATGTACATCCATGAGTCTGCTGAGGATACGCTCCCTCTGAACGCCCATCAGATTATCTATGGAAAGGCCATCCTTGATATTTTGGTATTGCTTGATAGCTGAAGTGTAGGAATGCTCGGCGATGAGTGTTTCAACTTGTTGGATGTCTGCGAGAATCGACTGCTCTTCCTCAATGCTTAGCTCATGAGGAACAGGTGTTCCTGGGGCGCGCTTTTCAACCTTTACTGCGTCAGGTTTTGCTTCTTGATTTGGAGGAGGCGGGGGGGCAGGAGTTTCTGGTGCTGTCGGTTTCGTGGCTGGCGCTTCTTGCTTAGCCGCATCCATGAGTTCAAGCTCGTTTGCGAGCGCTGCCACTCGAGCTTCCTGTTCTGGATTGAATCCTTGTTGGAACCGGTGATACAGCTTCTCGACCAGACGTTTCCGTTCGACTTGCTCAGGTGACCCTTCAGGAAACGAGATGATGCTTCCCTTCAAGTCATCTAATATTTGTTGCGCCTTTGCTCGGTTAGCATCTTTGATAGCATCATCGAGATCCTTCCCGTAATCTCTGCTTGGGCCGTAGAGGCCAACTTCTTCTGGAGCGAGGACGCCGGATGTCGTCGATGGTGTTGGTGATTCTGAAGTTTTCTCTTTTAGTTCTTCATCAAGGAATTTCCTGATGTCTTCTTCGATGAATTGTTCTATCTCCATCTTAGATCCTCATAAGTACGTCAGTTTTATACGCTTGCCATGCTACTTCCAAGTCATCCTTGTTGCGTTTCCGTGCCTCATCGAAGAAGAACGTTTTTTTCTCTTCGAGCTTCAGCATGACATGATTCTTCCATAAAGACGCGGCCTTGATTTCAGGAATGTGCTTCTCGTTCGCTTTCTCAAGGAAAGTCTGGTGATACGTGTCCCAGCTCAGCTCCTCTTCCCCGATAATCTTTGCTTTTTCCTTATCTCCCTTGTTCAGGTAGATGAATGGCTTCGTGAACTTGTATTCGATGCCGAGAAGACCTTCTTCGACCAAGAAATCAACCCATGACTGGAGCGTGTCGACGCTGACGCCGAGCGCTTTCGCTGTTTCGAGCAATGGCGCCTTCTCTTTGCCTTCAAGAAACACTATGAGCCTATCGACACCAGTCTTAATGACCTCTTCACCCATATGCCACCTCTCTCTTTCCCAAGGGAGAACCCTCACCGTGAAATGCAAGAACAGAGTATTTAAAGTTTATCATTCCCGAGACTGTTTTCTCGACGATTCAGGAACAGGTCATGTTGTAGTCGTTTATATCGGTCACATTGTATCGTACAAGATGCGCGACATCTAGTCGGAAAGTCGGGTAATTGAAATCTGTCACGTTGATACCATAAGTTTCATTTCCACACTTGAAACGCTGTTTTGAGAAGAGCTGATATGCAGTATACGACATGTTCAGCGGAGCATCTCCAGGAATAAATGATGTAATGTTTGGGTCTATCAGTGTCTCGATACCTGAGGAGTTGGTTGGGTCAAGATCGCCAGTCATATTGCCTGCTAGGCGTTCTAGATAGGTCGGAGCCATATCTCTGTTTGACACATAGGCCTGCGACGCGATTAAATCGCTTACATTCTTCGCTTTGAACAACTCACGCAAAACAGGGAATGATGTTAAATTTCTTCTTCTATCTTCTGCGTCCATAATATTGAACTGAGCATAGCGAGTAAAGAGTGGGTCAGGGAGACCGATGACGCTCACAGTAATACGATGTATCTCTGATCTGTTCCAACGTGAGAACGAATCATTGACGACGTAGTTCATCGTGAAATTAATCTCGAGCTCGAATGGTGCCAAGTCGCGCACTCCAATACGGTTACCTGCAATTTCGTATTCTGTACTGATGCCGAGCTCTTCTTGTCCGATATAGGTGAAATTATTGACTCGATTGATGAAGCTGTCGCCTTCTTTCCCAGAACACGCTATGCTATCTGTTTCATTCAGTCTCGTGAATCCGGTTAAGAGACATGTTGTGATATTTGATTTCATATTTGTGACCGTGTCGGTCTGCATGCCATTCAAAGCAAGGTCGTTCGTGATGGCGACGAGTGCGGCGCGTGTACTGAGTCGCGCTGAATCTGCTACATACGTGTCAAACGCTGAGACATAGTTACTCATCACGCTAATACGAGTCTCGACAGCGTCTAATGTCGTATCGAGGCGGGCGCTATTCCCACTCCAGAAGAGAATGATGAAGAAGGTCGAGAGAAGAATGCTGATAAGGCTGAAAAGCACACCACGTCTCATGACCATATGTCCACCTCGAGGATGTATGGCCCGACAAGCTGATCTTGGTTCTTCACCGCGTATTCGACGCTCCGAGCGGTGAGGTGAGTCATGCGAATGGTGTCCGTGTGCGGTGGCTGGTCGAAGAGCAAGGTCTTCCAAACTTGGTCGGGTTTTTCCCGTAAGCTGACGTTAATCGCGATTGTAGGTGGGAGGCTCTCAGCGGCGGCGGCGAGTAACATTGTGATGTTGTACTCCCTTCCTGGAAGGACGCCCATCTCCTCATAGAAGATAAGGACTTGCTCTGAGAGCGTGAGTCTTGTGTTTGTGATATGACCTTTAGTGATGAGGTCGTTGATATCGTCGTGACGAAAATCACGTATCTCAGTTGTTGTCAGGAAGTTGAGATAATCATGAGCGTAGACGAAGCCCTGTTCGATATTTGGTTCGTCAATGAAGAGAGTGAACAAAAGGACAAGTGTGAACGAGAGGATACTCGCCGCGAGAAACGCGTCGATAACGAAAAAATAGGCTCCACGCTTCTGCGCACTTCCACCCCTTTTCATACGCTGTTTCAAGCCGGACGGCTATAAAAAACTACCGCCCTGATGGTATGGTAATCTTCTTCCCGTCGATGTAGATGGTTGGATTCTTCAAGACGTGATCAAGATGGATGATTGCTGCGACATCACCGCCGAACCACTTGTTACTCCCGTTTGCTACGTGGACGGTACCCCTTACTTTCTCATCGAGGATTGTGCATCCGATGAGCTTTGCTCCGGGATTAAGACCGATGCCGAGCTCACACATCCGACGGATGCCCCAGGGGAACTTTGCGCGTTCTTCCGCCCACTCGAGGGTGCGTTCAAAGGCTTTGGCTTCGGGAGTATCGTTCAGTTTGACAATATCCCCGTTACGAATCTCCATTATGACCGGTTCGTCTGGGATGAGGCTCGCGTCTTTCGTTCGATAACTTCCATCGATGACGATACGGCCGTTGACACCACGCTTTACTGGGGGAAAATAGACTTCTCCAGCAGGCATGTTCCCGCCGAGTCCTGGTTTGAGATAGAAACCATCGTTATTGATGGCGAGTGTGCCTGCTTTTTTGAACGTGAAATCACTGCCTGCTGGTGTGGTGATGCGTACTTCTTTGGCGGCGTCTAGTTGTTCCTTCAGCTTTCTCCCTTCCTCGCTAATCTTCGCGTAGTCGACGTCGAAAGCAGCTATGACATCGTCGAATCGCTCATCCTTGAGATGACCCCAGTTGCTGCTCGAGAAGAAACGATGTTGTCGTTCCTTGCAGAATGTTCTATAGCTTTGTCCCAGGGAGTCCATATTACCAAGGCGACCTGAGGCGTTGAGCAAGATAAGGCTGCCATTTGGTAGTTTGTCTAGCGATTCAATAACGTTCGCCTCAGCAGTATCGCCACGCCGTTTTACTTCCTGCGTCACAACTTTGGTCGACAGGCCGAGCTCTTCTGCTGCTTGGGCGTAGAGCGCGTTAATCATGGGTGCTATTTTGTAGCCAGGCTCTCCTTGATCTGAGAGGATGAGAAGTTCCTCATTTGTCGCGCCGAGATTTTCTGCAAGGAGGCGTTTGAAGAGGGGTACTAAGTTGCTGTATTGTTTGAGAAAGCTCTCGTCTAGCCCTGCTTCACGTAGGATACGCTCCGTCGCTGATTCCATCCTTCATTCACTCGAGAGTGCCGATTATAAAGCTTTTGCTGACTGGGACCAATAACGTTTTTAAGCTCCCCATGGTTTTTGTTCTGTAATGGTCGACTATAACGAACGTATTGCGGAAATGGAGAAGGAACTCTCTACGATGCAGTATAACAAGCGAACGCAGCACCACTATGGTTTGGTCCGTGCAAAGATTGCGCAACTCAAGGAGAAACAAGAAAAACGTTCGAAAGGTGGCGGGAAAAGCGATGGCTATGAAGTGAAGCGGAGTGGGGATGCCACAGTGATATTGCTGGGTTTCCCAAGCACCGGTAAGTCGACTTTGTTGAACGCGCTCACCGACGCACAGAGTGAAGTGGGTTCTTACTCGTTTACTACCTTGACAGTTGTGCCAGGTATGCTCAAGTATAAGCACGCTCGTATCCAGATTTTGGATGTGCCTGGAATTGTCAAGGGTGCAGCTTCAGGGAAAGGACGCGGCAAAGAGGTGCTGGCGAGCATGCGCAGCGCTGACATGGCGTTCATCGTCGTCGACGCAACGCGACCAGACGACCTACCTGTGATTCGTCGAGAGGTCTACGAAACTCGCATCAGACTCGACCAGAGATCTCCTGATGTGCGCATCAGGAAGAAAGCCAAGGATGGAATACGTGTCGGTCGAACAGTGGCAACTCCTCTTCTGGACAACAAGACAGTCACCACCATACTCAAAGAATTCCGGATTAATAATGCTGATATCACAATCCGTTCACCTATCGACGCTGACCAGTTCATCGATTGCATCGAGGGCAACCGAAAGTACATGCACAGCATCGTTATCCTCAACAAGATAGACTTGGTGGATGAGAAGACACTAGCGAAACTGAAACGTGAAATCAAGCCCGATATATGTATCAGCGCAAAGAATGAGAAGAACTTTGAAGGGATTAAAGAACTCATCTTCGATCGCCTAGAGATGATTAGGATTTATCTGAAAGAGCCCAGGAAAGATGCTGACACGAAAGTGCCATTGATTATGTTTAGGAATTGTACCACACGGGATGTCTGTCGGAAATTGCATCGTGATTTCGAGAAGAAATTCAAGTTTTCACGAGTATGGGGACCTTCTGCTAAGTTCCCAGGGCAACGACTCATGCTCAACCACAAGCTCAAAGATACTGATATTCTAGAACTTCACATGATTTAGTTTTCTTGAGAAAAAAGATGTTGAAAAGAGTTTAGCGGAAAGATTTATCGTCGTCTCTTGGCTTTCTTTTTCTTGGCCGGTTTTTTCTTCTTGGCGACTTTCTTCTTCGCCTTCTTCTTTACCGTCTTCTTCTTCTTGGCTTTCTTTTTCTTGGCCGGTTTTTTCTTCTTGGCGACTTTCTTCTTCGCCTTCTTCTTTACGACTTTCTTCTTCGCCTTTTTCTTCCGCTTCTGACCACCGCGCGCCATCTTCGCACGAGCCACGTTGCCCTTCTTGTCGAGGAAGTAGAGATAACCATCCTCTCGTCGGACACCGCACTTCACGATGACTTCTTGTCGCTTGCTGGTCCTGACGCCTGCACGTGCCATCTGCACGCGAGCGACATTACCCTTCTTGTCGATGAAGTAGAGGTAACCTTTCTCTCTCTTCACGCCACATTTAACCAAAACTTGTGCCATGTTGTTTCCACCTCACATGGAATTGACCTCACCGAGGAGAAAGGCCTATATAAAGCTTTGCTTCTCGACGGGAAGACTACTTTTGACACTTAGACTTGTCCTCTTTTCCCGATGGCAAACAAGTTTTATATACTCACTTCTTGGAAAAGCAAGCATGGACGAGCATAAGATTCCGCTGAAGACCCTGTACAAGAATATCGAGGGGAGTGAGGATGGGCTGACTACTGAGGAGGCCACGCGCAGGCTCGAGAAGGCTGGCCCGAACGAGCTCAAGGTCAAGAAAGACGTTCCTGAAATTGTCAAGTTTTTCAGGCAGTTCAAGAACTTCTTCGCTTTATTGTTGTTAGTTGGTGCGAGTTTGGCGTTTCTCGCTGAGTACCTCGATCCTGGGCATGGCAACATCTACATAGGCCTGGCGTTGATTGTTGTTGTATTATTGAACGGGTTGTTTACGTATTTGCAGGAGCACCAGAGCGAACGCATCATGGAGAGTTTCAGGGATATGTTGCCCAGCACAATTACTGTACTCCGTGACGGCAAGCAACGACGCATCGAAACGAGGTTATTGGTGCCTGGTGATATTATTATTCTTGAGGAAGGAGATAAGATACCTGCTGACGGTCGTTTGATTGAAATTCATAACCTGAAGGTGGACCACAGCTCTCTCACTGGCGAGTCGGAGCCGCAGCTGCGTAAGCTTGAATGCACCAACCCTGACCTCCTCGAGAGCAGGAACATGATTTTCTCGGGAACGTTAGTACAGAGCGGGAATGGGAAAGCTATCGTGTACGCGACTGGGATGCATACTCAGATAGGGAAACTCGTCAAACTCACCAAAGAGACTGACAACGTGCAGACTCCTATCCGGAAAGAGCTTAATCATTTCATCAGAATCATTAGCAGCATCGCGCTTTTTTTGGGCTTTGTCTTCTTCATAGTTAGTATCATCCTCGGGAAGCAGATGCTCGGCAGCTTGATTTTTGCAATTGGCATCATCGTTGCGAATGTGCCTGAGGGTTTGTTGCCGACGGTGACGCTTGCTCTTTCGATGGCATCGCGACGCATGGCAAAGAAGAACGCGCTCATCAAGAATCTGGAAAGTGTCGAGACTCTCGGTTCAACTACTGTGATTTGTACTGATAAGACCGGCACGATTACGCAGAACAAGATGAAAGTGACTTCATTGTTTCTCAATGGCGAGCAGCATGAGATTCACGAACAATCGGTGGAGAAGATGTCTGGGTTGAGCGTTCTCTGGGCGGCCATGGCTTTGTGTAATAATGCGCGGTTGACGGAGAAAGGTTACGAAGGTGACCCTACCGAGGGGGCGCTGTTAGTGTATGCGAACACGCTTAAGCCGCTCAAGAAACTCGTTAAAGAGATGATGCGCGTGCACGAGACGCCCTTTGACTCGGACACCAAACGTATGATTACCACGCACGACGCGGGCAAACAGAACATAGCGTACATGAAAGGCGCACCCGAAGTCGTGCTGGAGAAGTCGCACACTATACTCCTCAAGGGCAAGGAAGTCGAGCTTACCACCCGGAGACGCAAAGAGCTCAAGGAAGCATACAAGCGCCTGGCGGCGCGAGGGGAACGCGTCCTCGCCTTCGCGTATAAGCATACCAAGAAAGAGAAAGTGGATGAGAAAGGCTTTGTGCTTGTTGGGTTGGTGGGCATGCTCGATCCTCCACGGCCTGAGATTTCCGACGCCATTGCGAAGTGCAGGACGGCAGGTATCAGAGTGTTCATGGTCACTGGCGACTACAGCGTCACTGCGGAAGCCATCGCCCGGCAAGTTGGGTTGTTCACTGGGGATGGCAAGGTTGTGAAAGGCTCGCATCTTGAACGCATGAGCGACGAGGAATTATCACAACTGCTCAAAGAACAGGAGATAGTCTTCGCAAGGACATCGCCCATCCAGAAGCTCCGCATCGTCAAAGCCCTGCAGAAACGCGGTGAGGTCGTGACGGTGACGGGTGATGGGGTGAACGACGCGCCCGCCCTGAAGAACGGCGATATGGGTGTCGCCATGGGACTGTCAGGGACGGATGTCGCGAAAGAGGCTTCTGACATGGTATTGCTTGATGACAACTTCGCCACTATTGTGAACGCGGTTGAGGAAGGACGGACAATATTTGCCAACATCAAAAAGTTCATCGCTTACATACTCACTTCGAATATTCCTCAGATTTTGCCTTTCATAGCTTTTGTCGCGCTCGGATGGCCATTGGCTTTGACAGTGGTGCTGATACTCTCAATAGATTTGGGAACTGACTTATTGCCTGCTTTGGGTCTGGGCAGCGAGAAGCCTGAACAGGACGTGATGAAGCAGAAGCCACGGAAACGCTCAGAGCGCTTATTGACGCCACAATTGCTTGGTATCAGTTATGGCATCGTTGGTATGATGCAGGCCGCAGCAGGCTTTGTCGCCTTCTTTGTGGTGCTCTTCCATAACGGATGGACTTGGGGGCAGGAATTGGCCTTCAGCAATCCACTCTACATGGAGGCAGTGGCTGCGTTCTTCGCTGCGGTTGTGATTTGTCAAGTGGCTGACGTCATGATTTGCCGTACTCGACGGCAGAGTCTGTTCTCTGTTGGATTCTTCTCGAACCGCCTTGTCAACTTCGGTATCCTGGCAGAATTGGCACTACTTGCTGTTATTGTGTATGTGCCCTTCCTCCACCCCTTCTTCGGGACCCAGTCCTTGGCTGGATGGGAACTGCTCCTAGGTGTGCCCTTCGCGCTGCTCATCCTCGCCTATGACGAGACGCGGAAGCTACTCGCTCGTAATGGGAACAAGTTCGTGAACAAGTACTTGACGTGGTAAGTCACAGAATTACATATTGGCTCGGCGGCGTTTCTCTTTCTTCATCCGCTTGCGCTGCCACTTCCAGCGCATCTGGCCTTTCTTCTTCCAACGACGGGAGCTTCTCTTCATCTTTTCCTCGCGAACAATAGGCTCTTTATAAAACTTACTGGCGTGGTTGAC
>JAAOYD010000032.1 GCA_018221165.1 Candidatus Woesearchaeota archaeon
ACACCAAAATTCGGACGCACTGCAAACCAAAGAGCGCGATCAATAGGCATGCCTGCACTGATATTAGCGCTCGCGAGTTGCAGGAAATCAGGCAGCACATCCTCGAGCTCCATAGTGCGGTTATAGATTCGTATATCAAGGAAGAAATAGATGACCATCCAGGTGAAGATATAGACAAACCCAAACACCGCTGTCCAGACACCGAAATAGAAGAGAATCAGCTTGCCGGCGCTCTTCCCGAAGGCAGCAGCCATAATCAAGGTGACAATAGTGAAGAGTGCCACAAGACCGAACGACACATAGAAGACGACACGCTTAAGCTTTTCAGGATTGACATCGAACCCCGCTTTCATTGTGAGATTCGAGAGGATGCGACGCTGTTGCAGTGACGTGCGTCGTTCTCGTTTCTTCTTTTTCTTCTTCACTTTGTCCAGCAAGGATAAGCGTTTCTTCTTTTTCTTGCCTTTCGCTGGTTCGACTTTCTCTTCCTTCTGTTTTGGAGGTTTCTTGAAAAGACGCGCGAAGAACGATTGTTTCTCAACGGGTTTCTTCTCGTCTTTCTTCTTGGGAGTTTCAACCTTCTTCCCAGGTGTTTTCTCAGTCTTCTGAGTTTTCTCAGTGACTTTCTGCTCAGAAATAGTCTTTTCTGATTTGGACTTTAGTGATTTCTTCTTGAACAAGCGAGCGAAGAATGATGTCTTCTTTACAGGAACGTCTTTCTTCTCTTCAGGTTTAGGTTCTTCCTTCGGAGCTTCTTCTTTCTTCTCCTCGGCAGGTTTCTCTTCAGCCTTGGGTTCGTCCTTTGGAGCTTCAGGAGCCTTTTCTTCTTTCTTCTCCTCAGGCTTCTCCTCCTTCGAAGGCTCCTCTTTCGGCTTTTCCTGAGAAGCATTAACAAGCATGTTTTCTTTTTTGACGCGCTTTTTGAACAAACGAGCAAAGAAGGGCTTCTTCTCGGTTACGGGAACATCCTTCTTCTCAGCAAGCTTTTCTACTTTCGGCTTTTCCTGAGAGGCATCTTCCTTCGGAACTTCAGCTGGCTTCTCTTCCACGTCCTCTTTCTTCGCACGTTTCTTGAACAATCGGGCGAAGAATGGCTTCTTCGGAACCTTCGCCTTCTTCTTCAATTCCTTAAGCCGCTCTTTCTCTAATTTCTTCTTCTCAGCAAACTTTTCCGCAAGCGGCTGCTCAGCTTCTTTCTTCTCGGCGAAGCGCTCAGCGAGGGACTTCTCCCTCTTGACTGGGTCCTCGAGTCCTTTCTTCGTTGCCATGTTACATATCCATAGGTGGGCGGCTGCTCTTGATTACTGCAAGGAACATGAATTGCATGAAGCCTATCAAGCAAGCGATGATGAAATATACAAGCATACTGAGCTGGAAACCAAGGAAACTCGTCAAGACTATCAACATGATAGTGCCAAGGCTGGGGACAATGATTGCAATCATCATATAGAACATCGCCAACGGATTCAACTTACGTCCGTATTCCTTTACCGCAATCTGTTGTTCCCGCACAATCTGGTCTATCACATTCGAGAGGGCACTGCTCGCTTCACTTCCCGTCTTGATGCTGTTGAGGAGCTGCCAAAGCATCTTGCGCAGCTCAGGAGAGGGAGTGACAGTAATCAACTCATTCAACGCATCCTCGAGCCCCGTGCCCAGGTCGATGCGCTCGACGAGCTCGGAAAAATATCGGCCGATGACTTCGTAGTTCCTCGCGATGTTCTTGAACGCCTTATAGACCGGGACTCCACTCTCCAACTCAATGATGAGGAACCGACCGGCGTAGACAACCTCTTTGCTAATCTCTTTCTTCATCCGCTCAATTTTCAGATCTACATAACCAAACAAGTAGAAGAACGCGATGATGAAGATAATGGGGAAAAAAACAAAGACGATGGGTTTTGAGATGAAGGTGAAGATAACAAAGCAAAGACCTAAGCCAAGGAAGGTCGCGTTCATCACAGTCTTCTTCAAGTAATACTCAGGAGAATCGGGAATGCGAGCCTGAAGCAGCTTCAACTTCAGATGAGGAAATTGTCGCGAGAGCCGTTTGTAGAACTCCATCGAGTCATGACCCCTGATCAGCGGTATCGCTGCTGTCCTCTGCGTTCTCTTCCTGTTGCTTCTCAGGCTTCTCCGACAACACAGACTTCACAAAAGTGCTTTCTTTCATCGCAAATGGCTTCCCACTTCTGACATAACCCATGATGTTCTTCTTGTCAGTGTAATACTCAGCGATGATTCGTCCGACCGCGTCCACGTCGAGAATATCCTGTTTCACGAGATAGTCAATCACCTGCTGCTTCTCCCTAATCTCGCTCTGGAGTTCAGCGTCAGACATGCCAGTGAAAAGCTTGAGTGTTTGGATGAAACTCTTGCTCTTGTTCACTTTCACGAGCTTATCCTTCTTCGGATCATATTGCAGGAGGATGTTGAACTCGCTACCTGGCAGAATTTCCGCGATTTGGAATGTCCGACGTGCACCCGAACGCCGGTTGCGGAACTGGACGATGATAAGACTAATCGCCGGCAACATAATCTTCGGAACATCAATCGGAGGATTAGTGAGACGCTCAATAGCCTCCTGCGCAGTGTTCGCGTGAAAAGTCGCGTAGACAGAGTGACCAGTGTGAATGGCCTCGAAAAGCGTCTCCGCTTCGCGCTTACGACGCACCTCACCGACGATGATGCGGTCAGGACGCATACGCAGACTGTTCACCAAAAGGTCTTCCATCGAAATCTCACCTTTACCTTCAGCATTCGGCAAACGAGTATTCATAGGAACCCAATGCAAGAAGCGTGGCAGTTGAATCTCACGCGTATCCTCAATAGAGATAATACGCTGATTCGGCGGAAAGAAATTCGCGAGACAGTTCAACGCACTTGTCTTCCCAGAAGCAGTACCACCTGCAATGATAGCACTCATCTCGTAGTGCATCGCCATCCAAATCCATGAAGCAGCCTCGCTGCTGATAGTGCCATACTTGACAAGACGAGTGATTGTCCACGGGTCGCGGCTGAACTTACGGATGGTAATCGTGTTTCCAGCAGTTGAAATGGGTGAAAGTGTTGCGTTCACACGATCACCCTCATTGAGGTGCGCGTCGAGTAGGGGCTCGAGCACGCTAATCTGACGGCCAACCTTACGGCCGATGAGCGCAGCGTAATGCTTCACTTGCTCCTCATCCTTGAGAAAGATGTTCGTTTTGAGCCAACCATAATCCTTATGATACACCCACACCGGTTCATCACTCTGGTTGACAACAATCTCTTCGAGCTTGCTATCTTCCATGAGGAGTTCAATATTTCCAAGACCCAATGAACGCGCGATGAGGTAGCTCGTCAGGAAGCCAGCAGTCTCGTCGTCAGCATCAGGAAAGTACTTGTGAATAAGATCGCCAATAGTCTCTTCGAAGATGCCTTCAATTTCTGGTGCCTTCTTAGCGTCAAGAATTTCTGAGACGCCGAGGGTGACCTGTTTAATGAGTTCATGACGAATCTTCTCGAGCAGGAACTCAGTAGTCTTCGAAATAGAACTAATCCGCACCTCATAGAGCGGAACAAACTCGCCTTTGACACGAGATACTGTGACTGTGATGGGGATATCCTTGCTCTTGTAGTCGTATGATCCAAGGACACCCTGCTTCTTCGACTCCACAGGCGCCTTCTTCGGCGCAGACTTGCGCTTCGATGAACGCTTCGGTGCAACAGGTTTCCTCTTAGGCCGCTTGGTAGAACGCTTTGCCAACTCCTCACCCCTCCTTTAATTTGATAGGGGCGAATCGGCTTTATAAAGATTTCGTGGAGAAAGAATGCGCGAACGAACATTAATTAATTCTGTCTCTGAGCTTCTTCAACTCACCCTCAAAACCATCTTTCTTCTTCGCGTAGTCCTTGTAGTTCTTCTCGAGCTCAGCGACCTGCTTCTTCACATCGCCGCCTTTCGCCAGTTCGAACGCGAGCGCCTTCCGCTTCATACCTTCCAACTCGTGCGACATCTCCGCTTTGCGACGATCGAGGTCCTGAAGAATCTTCTCAGTTTCCATCCGTTTCTTGAAGAAGAGATCGAACTTATCGATGACCGCCTTACCTTCTTTCTCATAGGTGGTAATAGTATCCTTACGCGCCTGAACTTTTTTGATGATACTCTCCTGCACCGAGAGTATCTTCTCACCGTGCTCCTTGCTCGTCTTGATGAGCGGGAGCAGCTCGCCTTCCTTTCGGCGCTGCAAATCTTTCTCGATGTTCTCCGCGATGTCATGGAGTCGTGCCAAACGATCCTCCTCGCTAGAGATACTCTTCGCAGTTTCGGCAAGTTCAGCATCGATACCAGAGATAACATCCTTCAAGGCTGAGAGACGTTTTTTCAGGGAAGACTCTTTCTCTTCGAGCGAGTCGAAGCTCGTTCGTTCGTTCTTAATACGTTCTTCCTCGTCACGAATCTCCTTTAGGAGCTTTTCGTAGCGTTTCTCTTCAGCATAGAGCTTGCGATGGACATCATCGACCATCTTCTGATAGTCAAGTTTTTGTTGGATGATATCTTGGTCGATGCTCTGTTTCAGACCCTCATAATGTTTCAGCTCGTCAAGTTCAGCTTTTACCTGGTCAATCTCATCGCCGATGTCGTCTTTGAGCGCGTCGTAACTTCGTTTGATTTCTTCGAAGCCAGCAGTGTCTTTTTCGAGCTGTTTGAGAGTAGTATCAACCTTCCGAACAAATGCTTCCTTCTTCTGATCATATTCCTTCCCTTTCTTCTTGACGTCGTGCTTGGAAAGCTTCTTCTCCACCAAGTAAGTCTTGCTTAAGGTGTACTCAATACCGATTAAGCCTTCCTCCTCGAGGAACTCAGCCCATTCCTGCACCACTGGTTTCGAGACGCCAAGCTCTTTTGCAGCCTCGTCAAGAGATATCTTTTTCTGCTCGTCCACTATCTGCACGAGCTTGTCAACGCCTGTCTCTATCTTGCTCATAAGAAGAAATCTGCCTCTCAGAAGTTTAAATAGTTATCGTTGGAACTTCACCACTCTGGAGTTTCTCGCTCAAGACACCATAATATTTAAATAATCTAGATTACAAAAGAAGAATGGGTGAGATTTATGCGTGTATTCAAGATTCTGGTGATGCTTCTCTTTGTCAGTATGATTATCGGATGCTCTAAAGAAATAGTGTCTGAAGACCAGATGCCTCAAGAGCCAGTCGTACTCAAAGAGTTCTACATCGACGCCTCGACGCAATACGGTTTTAACCCTGACGAGATTGTCATCAAGAACGGTGCATACCTCATCCTGCGTGCCTACGGCGGCGAGAAACGCATCACAAGCGACGAGCTTGACATCGATGTCACAGTTCCCTCAGAGGATGAGAAACGCATCGAAGTTCGCCCCGCAAACCCGGGAACCTACACCCTCAACTGCGCAGGATGTCCGGCAGAGAAAAGCACACTGACCTTCACTGCGAGGTAAAGCGTATCTTTTCTCCAATTCTTTTCTTCAACAATCCTGGCACTGTCTCAATCGCGTACCAGAAATGTTTCCGTGGCCTATATGTCGTGAATGGCCAGAAATCCTTCTGCATCTCCACAATACTTCCTTTCTTATCAAGTAGGTAGAGGTCAATTGACCAGAAGACGAACAGCATATGGAATGACAACTTGACCTCGCGGCTGAAATTGAAGACATAGAGCGTATCGGGTTGCGGCTTGCGGAACATGAGGCCAAGGCCTTGGCTGAATGGGTTTCTGAAGAAGACCGACCGGAGTTTTGTAGACATAGGTTCACTCCTTGCGCAAAGCGAATGTTCCCGGCATCACATGGGTGATAACCTCATCCTCAAAAGTGAATTCAAGAAATAACTTACCACTCACCTTTCCAGGGAATGTCTTATCAGTACAAAAGTCCACGGCGGGGGACCTTTCAGTATTTGGAACAATGCCGATGTACACCGACTCATTGCAGTCGCCATAATTTGTTATCACCGTTATGTTGACATCATATAATTTGCGACCGAAGTTGTTGTAGAAGCCAAAAGTCAAGCCGCCATCATTAAGACGATAGTCAACACAGTCAATGCCCGTCTCGAAAAAGCACGTGTTGGGTATGAATCGTCCAGTATCGAAAAGCCCGAAATAGGCGAGTGTTGACAGAGAGACAAGTACAACAACTAACGCCCACCCATAGGATGAGATGAATTCCATCGCCGCCTGTCCACGGTTCATGAATGTTCCTCTTTCTTCATTATTTATATTTTTTACGTCTCAGCACACTGTTGCGTTCAAATCGTCGAGCTCAAAGTTGTGTTCCGAATCACTATGATGCTGCGCATCAATCTTGAACCAGTTATTCTCATCTTCAGGAAGTGGCTTGCCGAAATCTGGGCAGTAGTTCGTCGTCGAGGCGTTTGTGAAGTAGTTGAAATCGATAACCGAAAGATAAGTCCTGATATAGATGCCTTGTGCATCCAGCTCATCTAGGTCGACCAAGCTCGCGATGCCATACTTTGAAGAGCCAGTCAAATTCCCCTCCAAGCGCTGGAGGAAATTCGGCGCGTAGGGGTCCTCACGATAATACATGTTGACGAGTTCGTCATTTAATACAGAACTGTCATTATCCCCATCCACCATCTCGCTGTTGTTGTAAGGACTCTTCCTGATGGTGTTTGGCACTTTGCCGAAGGTGTACACTGTATAAGCAGGATCCCTGATATCAAGAATGCTTACTTCAGTCGTGAATTCCTTCACCACATCCCAGCGAGCGACGCCACGCACGTCAGTGACATTCATAGTCATATTAAAGCTGATATCAACACTCCAGGGCGTTGACTGATCGAGCCAGACCTCATCAACGCTGACGTTCAAGAGAATGCCAATCGCGCCAGCCTCAACATTGACGCGCTCAAGATATTCACCGAACGTGCTATTCTCCATAATCTCAAAAAAAGTTCCATCGACACTCCCGTTCATGAAGGCCTCAATGAAAACAGGACTTGAATTCGTCACAAACTGACCAGTCTGACTGATATGCTGCTCTACTGCGATGAAGGAACGAAATCCTGCGATGTGAGTTGCGCGATGTACGTCCGAATAGAAATCCTTGATGAAGTCAGCCATAGTAACTATTCGCATACGCTCACTTTCCGCACGATCACGTGTCGTTGGAAGACGAGTCGAGTACATAATTGTGAAGAAGACAGAAATGAGCATGACTGCAGCAAAAAGATAGACAATGCCTTTCCGATTCATCGCCATACCTCCAAGGTGGCGAACGTCGGCCCCCAGAGATATGGGACGCTTGTTACGACCGTGACGATAATCTCAAGATCGGCAGCCTCGATGTTCACGAAGACGCGCCCATCATCATCGAAATCGAGGGAACGCAACAAGTTGTACACACCATAGTCGTACGCGTCGTCTGGATCGTACCACCTACTAGCATTCGTATAATTACACTGTTTCGTTCCAGCGTAAGACAGAGGAATAGTTACGTCGAGAAAATGATCATCTTCAAATTCTATATGCCAATCGCAGCCGTCTTTCTTCTCAAGGACAATGCTACGCGGCACGGAACTGTTCACCACTCCAGTATAAAAGATAGTATTGTTGTCGCTGCAGTTCGTCACGTTCTGCTGGTTGTCCGCGACGACGAGGTTGATGGTGTTGCTCGGCTGGTCAAGCAATGCAACAGGAATTGTAACGAGGAACGGATCGCCAACAGCCACATAATCAGTACTGTAATCACTGAGGTTAAAAACTGGCTGACCATTTACAGAGAGGTGGCTTGTCCAATAGGGACCGCTATAACTTGTTGTTGTCGCTTCAATCAACCGCAAGCCTGTTGGAACATCAATTGTAGTCGTGCAGTTATCGTATTGTGGTGTTTCGAGCTTGACCAGAATTTCACTCTGCCCCGGCGGTTCGACAATTGATGTGTAGTTCAAATCAAGGTAACTTCCCGTTATAAGATGGCTTGGGACAAACGCCCCCTCAATGACGAGCGTCTGCGCGGTAAAGTTGGCGATGAGGAGTATCTGATTGCTGATGTTCCTGTAGATGGCTTCGAGGTCGCTCTCGTTGATTGCATCGTAATAGAGTGAAGAATTGCACGCAGTCGCATTCATAGTGGCGCGTCCTTGGGCGCTCATCCCGCTCCCAAAACCTATAGTAAAAACTGTAATATTGTTCGCGCAAGCGTTCTGGCCTGCGTCAATCGCACTCTGCGGCCCATTCCCCGAATCGGACGTGCCGACATAGTCGAAGAAGTTATCGCAACGGTAGTTCGCGTCACCATCACTCATCACAATCATGAAACGCTTGTCTAAGCTTGGCAGGAGCATATCCTTCGCGCGGTTAATCCCACAGCAGATACAAGTACCGCCGTTGGCAGTGTAGCCATCAATCTGTGTATTCAACGCTGCCTGGTCAATAGTCAACAAAGTAACATCTTGAACTTGGCTACTGTAGCTGACGAGACCCACCTCATTGCCCGAAGCGTTCAAGATTATATCAACAGCCGTTTTATCTGCCTCCTGAGCTATCTCAAGTCGTGATCGGGTACAAATTGTGTCAACGTAAGAAGAGTAACTGTCATCAGAATATCCTGGCTCGCACGGCCCGCATTCTTCATTGCCGCAGGTACCCGAATCGGGACATTCCATATTGTAGCCAATGAACCACCACCAACGACAGAAGTAATGACAGGTCTGACCAGTATACCATTCTGCGCAATCATCCATGCTGCCAGAGACATCGGTCACGAGGACTGTATCAGCAGGTTGTCCCGCAGATACAAAGGTGACATTCGTGAAGTTTGTCGTACCAAGACGTAAAGGAATTGTGGTGGGAGCCCAACTTAAGTTGTGCGCTTCCAGAACCACATTCTGAGTGCTAACACTCCCAGGGCTGCTAAAGATGGTCTGGTTGCCGATACGGAGGTAGGTAGTATAGTTGCTCAAGAAAGTGAGGTTGAGGTACCAATCATTGATGATACCCGGAGCGTAGAAAGAATCGTAAAGATTGATGATGCCATCGATGACAGGGAACGTGTAACGTTTTGTTGAGGTGTCAGAGTCCTCCTCTTGGAACTCATCAGTGAGATAATCTATCTTGACGTACCCCCCAGCGACATACGAATCCTCCAAGGCATCGAGGGCGATGAGTGTTATATTGTTCATCCCTTGCTGTATGCTCGCATTGCATCCAGATACATCCCATACCTGGACCTGCATGAGTTGGTTGTCGCTGTTCAAGGTCATACAGGCATCTCCATTAATCTCTAAATCGAAATCCCCAACAGTATCGAGCTGGGCAGTAATCTGTGTTATCGTGGCAGAAGTCACATCAGCAGGGAGTGGCCCGAGCTGGATGGTGAGGTTCCCTTGCCCGACGAAACCGCCGAAGTAGGTGAGGACATAGCTTTCCTTATCCTTGATTCGCTTGAGGTAAGCAGTGCTCGTACTGCCTTCAAGGCTCTCACCTTCTTTTATACCAGTAATCATGCGCCGTCCTTGTACTCGCTGACGCGGATCGTCAGTACCGTTTTGTCTGA
This sequence comes from Candidatus Woesearchaeota archaeon, assembly GCA_018221165.1. GTDB lineage: Archaea > Nanobdellota > Nanobdellia > Woesearchaeales > UBA525 > UBA153. The sequence continues at coordinate 9,540 of JAAOYD010000032.1, forward strand.
TAAGCTCATCGTCGCCCATGACAAACGAGTAGCCAATGTTTGTAGGAAGGACTTGATTGAAGATTATCTTCGTAAGATTAGTCGCCAGCGCAGTCTCTCCCGTCGCCCAAAACATCCCTATCTGTTCAAGCACACTCAAATCAGAGTCCTCGATAGTACCATCGGCAATGAGATCCTTAACCCAAGTATTGTTAATCTCACCGACTCTAATCGTGTTGAGAGCTCGGAGCGTGTCTTGTGAGTAATGAGTGGTCTGTGTCACTTCAACACTTCCTCCATGATAATGCAGGATGACCAAAACTCCAGCAAGAATAAGAAGGCTACCGAGAAGGGCGTCAAACGTGAAGAGTATTCCACGTCTCATCGTTCCCACACATCCACCCGCATGTTAAACACCTGTCCTTCATACGCAACGAGACGGCGCACAGAGACATATTGGTCAGCGTTCGGATCAGTTTCAATTGATATACAGTTCGCTTCCTGATAACTAGTCGAAGCGTTCAGGCCTCGCTCGATGATGTCCAAGAGTGGTTCGCTTGTTTCGTTCATCGAACCGGAGAGGCCGCCGAGAAAATAAACGTCACCGTCGCCATGCGTAAAACTTGCTGCAACAGCGCGTTCATCAGGTAAAATCGAGAAGTTGACAAAATTTAGTTGTCCGTTATAATTGATAGTATACGCGTTCACACCCAAGTCTTGAATTGTCAAACCAGAGATGTTCAATAAAGTGTGATTGTACGGTGAGCCAGCGGCTTTATTTGTAGTGTTGCTCACCGTCAAGTTCATATCAAAGAGTTCTGGCAGACTCACATTTCCTATCAAGAAAAGAGCGCCACCAGCAGCAACGTACGACTCGAGCGCGTCTCGTTTCTCACCATCATAAGGTGGTGTGGTCAAAGAGAGTTGTGGATTCTCGAGAATCACCATATCATAATCGTGAATATCAGCGAATAGTGTTTGAAGACTGGAATAGACAGTCCCATTCAGTGCCAGCACCATAAGTTCTAAATCATTGACGCCAGGAGCATAATAAGCGATGCTTCGACGGGCGTCTGAAGTGGTCTTCTGCTCAGTCATATCGTCATGCCCTATCCGACAGACTGTTGAGAAAGAACGTACAGTCCCATCCGGCTCAAGAAAGAGAACTGCATACTCATACCTAGTGTTGAGAAGTGCTTTGCTCCGTTCATAATCATCTTGCACTATTGAGAAAAAGCGTTCTACTTTGCGTGCGCTCAGTCGCTCACCAGTAATAAGCCCAATGCTAATCGCATCGCCAGGACGCCAATGAGATGGATAACCAGTTCCCATAAGTTGCTCAGAGACAGCCTCAGCGTTTGCGTGGAGTTCTTCGAAGCTGTCATCGGCAAAGAAGTTCTTGACAAGCACCGATGTCGCGAGGAGTATGGTGATGATAAACAGGAGCATACCAATTGTATAATCGAAGCTCCACACCTGCCCTCGCCGTTTTCGCATCTTCGTCTCCTCAGTTTAAGATAATGATAACGCCTTCTTTCCGGATAATATTATCACCTTTGATAAGGGTCCCTGTTACCAACGGTATATCTTTGTTGAGCGTCCAGCCGTCATTCAACTGAAGCGTCAAAGTCAACGGCGTGTTCGTGATTGTGAAGCTACGTCCTTCAAGAGTCTCAGGAACACTGAATACCCGCTGATAACCATCCTCAACGCTCGCCGCGAGCAAGAGCTCCTGCTGGATGGCAATCGCAGTTTCCTCTACTGCTCGTTCCGCTCGCTGCGTCGAACTCAATTCAAGATAGAACGTGGCGATGACGAGGATAATAATCAAGAAAATGAAAGAAAGCATCACCATGAAACTGAACTCTATAGCAATTTGACCACGCATCATGACCGCTCCGTGATGTTCACCTTATTATCAGAAAGTGCAGTGAGAACGAGAAGGTGCTGTCCAACCGTGTTAGCGAACCCGCCTGTCAAGTTAGCCACGCTCCACGCAGAATGCTCATAGGTACCATGGCTCGAACCCATAAGGAAGGTAACACTCCGCCCCTGGATGGTGACGCTCTGCGTGTTATCAGGCAAGTCTATCGTAATAGTACGCATGCTCGGAGAGCCAAGATAATAGACCGTATCAGCGGCTTCTACGATTTGGGTGGCTGCGCGTTCGATTGTCGCTGCCGTAGTTTCTTCACTGAGCCGATTCGCCTGGTCGTAATAGACAACAATGAGTGGGGTAATGAGCAAGAGAGCGAAGCCCATAATGAATAGGTATTCTACCGCGACCTGCGCTCGCCTCCTACCTAGAAGCCCACCTCCTCTCATAGGGTCTTTTCAGCGAGAAGCATATTTAAAGGTGATGGTCGCAAGACTGCATCACCCAATATAATTCGTCACTTTCTTCGGCAGGTCACCCGCGGGCGCTTGCCCGGTCGCTTCCTCGAGCCGAGTGATTGATTCTTTGAGTTCCTTGAGCGCGAGTTTGAAACCGTAGGCTTTCGACAACAACGCGAGGACGCGTTCAGCACCACGCAGCCCGAGGTACATCGGATGCGCGAGGCTTTCAGCAAGCAACGCGATGGCAGGAATGCAATCTTTTGAAAGGCCAAGCATGATACCTGTGAGACCAATGATAGGTCCAACAACACCATGAATTTTTGGATCGGCGCCAAGCTTCGCGAATTTCTTCATGAGTTCTTTGTCGCTGCCAGTAACATACACATTCGGTTCTTGGGGCACCTGCTGCAAGCCGATGCCACCAATGGTGATGATTTCTTTGCAGCCAAGGCTTTCAAGTTCAGAAAGAACGGTCGTTGCAAACTCATGCGCTGCACCTTCGTTGCCTGGTTGTCCTTCACCAGCTAAGAACAGGAAATCTTTCTTCTTATGTTTGAGATGATAGAGCCGCAGCTCCGGGAAACGAACAGTATTATCCTGCTGCACGAGAACAAGACCTGGTTTCTCATCAACAGGCCACGACATGAGCTTCTTCGCCTTGAGTTGGTCGACCAGAAGATCAACAACAATCTTACCAACGTTGCCAAGACCAGGAAGGCCTTCAATGAACACTGGATTCTTGATGTTTCCCTTCTGCTTTGCAGTGAGCTTCATGCGGTTCACGTTCCTTCTTGTTCTTTGTACTTTCGTCTATACGAAGCGTACTTGTCTTCCGGACTCCACTTCGGCGGCTTTGGCGAGATGCGTTTCTCACCGCAGTCACAGCTTTCTTTAAGGCTGTAGCTGCCACACTTTGGACATTTCAGGATGGCATTCGTCATAAGAAAGAGGACGAAGAAGGTGTTAATAAACTTTTAGGCACGCGCGAAATCGACGTCGCCACCTTTGAGTTCTGTGGTGACTGTGTCAAGAGCTTGCTTGAGCAAGTCTTCGGCTTCCTTGTATTCATCAGCAGTTACTTCTACTTTGTATGCGCCGCTGCCGAGATAACGAATAGTGATTTGTTTTGAGATAGCTTCTCCACTAGTGAGCGCTTTCTTGACAAGCGTGATACCATCAGGGTCGTAGGTGGTAAGTTTGAGGGTGCCACCGATGGTGACGCTCTTCGGCTTAATCTTGTCGATAACGCGTTCCGCGAGCGGCTTGACGTATTCCTTCGGGATGCCCATTTCCTCGAGCTTGGCGTCGCCGTCGACGTGCTCTTGGAACGCCATGTGGATGAACTCGTAGTTCTCAAACAATGGCTTGGCAATGGCGTCGTAGACCTCTTTTGGCTTCTGCTTCATCTCGGACGCGAGATTCTCAATAATCTTCTCAGCTTTCTGCTCCTGTTTGATGAGCGCGTTGAAGGTGCGGCGCTGGTTTTCATTCACCCTGCGGAGACTGAGATCGATGTGACCGCGCTCCTCGTTGATGCGGAGCACCTTGCAGACAACTTTCTTGCCTTCCACAACGTAGTCGCGGATGTTTCTAATACGACCAGGCGCCACTTCAGAGATGTGAATCATACCGCTCTTGCCGTAATGGTCGAGCCGACAGAAGACGCTGTTGTACTGGACGCTTGTCACTTCACAGAGGACGAGTTCGTTCTCTTCCGGAAACCCTTCCTCATGGTAGTACATTATTCCAGAACCTCGAGGACGCGAGCGTCCACTTTTGTCTTGCCACCAGTGGGCTTGGCAAGAATCTCACCACAGACCAGGCATTTCACAGCCGTGGCAGTCTTGTTGAAGGTAATCTGCTCGTTCTTGCATTTGTTGCAGCGGAGCTTGAGGAATTTCGTCATGATAATCAGCCTCCTATATAAATCGTGAGAACAGGGGGCGTTTTATAAGAGTTACGGTAGACGAGTGGGGAAAAACTTAAATAATCCTCCAAAGACGCTCCTTTGTATGGGTGGTACTGGGTTCAGGGTGTCGTTCCTCGTAGCTTTCTTCCTCTTCGGTGCATATCTCATCGAGCCAAGTATGACTGGCTATGTTGTTGGTGAGCCAGCACAGCAAGTATTGCCTGATATTCTGCCGATTATCGGCTTAGCACTCATCGCACTCGCAATATCCCTCGTTATCGGAGAGCTCGTGTGGCGACGGAAGAAAGAGGAACAGAAAGCGGAATTGCGGAGAAATCGGAAAGTACGGGTCGTTTAGACCAGTTCAATCTTCTTAGCACGGATGCCCTTCTTCTGCGCACTCATCTTCTTACACTCAGTGCACTGATAGCGGAAATCCGACTTCTTGCTGAGCTTCTTGCCCGTCATCTTCGGCTTGGGCGGCTTGCTGTACTTACCAAGATTGCCACAGCCACGACGTTCACCCCTAAGACGTACACGCTTCTTCGAGCCCGTGCTCAGCGGGTGAGTCTGGTTCCTGCCGCGGGCCTTGCTCTGGATGACCTTATGAGGCGTGTGCTTGTTGCACTTTGGGCAGTGACGGTTCATCTGCTTGGGAATCTTCATAGGGGGTCTGGAGCAACCGCCCCTTTTTAAACCTTATGCCCCAAAGCTTTTTAAAGCACTATACTGGGGAAAAGCCCATGGAGACCAAGGATATCGTACTCGGCCTCATCATCATCGCTCTAGTCGTGACGACAGTCATCTATGCTGTGCGCAGTGGCACACATGCGTCCAATGAGGAAGCTGCTGAAGCCATGACAGGCGCTCTCGTCGCACATCTCAAGACCCTGGAATACTCGAAGATATATTCCGAATGCAGGAGCATCGGACCAGGCAGGTACATAGCGCTGCAGAAATGCCTCGAGGCAGCTGAGCAAAGCGAGGCACTCACTGAGATGTTCCGAGAAGACGACTATCAAAATCACGACGCGCAGAGGAACAGGACTGGGTATTTGGTTATTGAGAACGAGAAGGGCGGGAAAACCTTCACGAGTGAGGAATTCAGGCTCAAGTTCAACAATGAGCAAGTGAGCTCAGGATGCACCACACCTGGAGAAATCGCCCCTGGCTTCACTTGTCGCCTCAATTTCGACAAGTCCTGCGAACCAGGCGACAATCTCGAAATAAGCTATGAAGGACAGCGAGTGTATCTGAAAACGTGCTAAGCGACTTCTACCCGTTTCTTCTTGAGAAGGACTGATGCTATCTTACCGGGCAATTCAGCTGTATCGCCAGGCGAGAACGGGCCGTGCACTTCGCCTTTGAGGCCAAGGAATTTTGGTACCGGCGCGACGAAACGCACCGAGCAGGCATCTTGAGAAGCGATTATTGAGATATCAACAGCAGGAACTTCCACACGCTCCTCGCCAGGTACTGGCGGGCTCGGGTCTGCTGGCTCAGCCACAGGATCAGCAGTAGGTTCGGAAGATTCAGTCGATTCTGATTCCTCTTCAGTTTCCGTTGAGGGTTCCGGCACGACCGTGCCTTCAGGCGCCTCACCTTCGAGCACCAAGGAAAGCAGCCGTGTCTTGTGCTGGCCGAGCAAGGTAGCACATTCCTCTAAGAAGCTCTTCTCTTCACGCAGCAACGGCGTCGTATCGACTATATTGCTCTCGGAACGCGCTCGATTCAAGGCCATCTCGATAATCTTGCGCTCGCGGCGCTCATAGAGCTCGCGGAGAATCTTCTGGACGTTCTTGTACTGGATAAGAGCCTTCTGAGCCCCAGGACTAGAAAAGCCGCCAGCAGCCTCCACATCAGCCTTTTTCTGCCGCAGATAGGCGACGAGCTGACCATAGAAGTCTCCAGGGAGCTGCTGCAGGTCCTGCTTGCTCTTCTCCTTCCTCAGGATGTCAAAGAGCGTCTCGTAGGTTATAACCACATCCACCATTGCTGAGAAGAGAGATTTCTGCTCTGTCTTAAATAGCTTTTGCACTCAGTGGCCAAGGAGACGCTTTGTGGGGGTGAGGATGTAGCGCTGGACAAGAGCTGCAGTCACCAGAGCAGCAGCCACAGGAACGACAAAGTCTACGTAGGAGAGACCATCAGGTGGCAAGGGCTCTGGAACCTCGACCCGGCGTTCGGTCGAGTCGCGAGCAGCAGCGGCAGCCTCGATACGTATGTCCTCCATATAGAGATGGTTGAAGGTTTGCACCCGTGACCACAAGTCTTTTGGATCCTTCTCAAACCAGCCACGCGCGATGCGGTCCTCAACCATACCAAGAATACCCGCCAAGTCATCCGCGTACTCTGTATGACCAAGTACTGAGCCAGTCTCCTCCTCTTTTGTGAAGAATTTGTGGATGAGTGTTGGTACTTCAGCGAAGCGCTCATACCAGGGAATCGGATTGAACGAATCGCCACGCGGAAGCGCCTGTTCCGGCTCTCGCGGCAACAGCTCAGCGCGAACATTGATGTAGCGTTCCATGTTGCGAATGAAAAGCAGATAATCAGGTACTTCTGGCGAAAACGGGCGCTCTTTGATGTAGTCAATGATACGCTGCTCCATAGTGTCGCGCTTCTCAGCAACAGTCTTCACTGTCGCCACAACATCATAAGAGTCGCCCATGCGAAGGAGACGCTGCCCTGCCTCGCCAACCCTGACAAGATGTGGCAATGCATATTCTGTATAGACATATGTAGCTCCGGCCACTTCAGCAATAAGTACAGTTCCGAGTACTCCTGAGAGAAACGTTCGCTTGAACGAAAGCTCCTCATCGGTAGGCACATCCTCCCTTGTGTGCTGGAGCAATCTCCGTTCTAAGATATCATCAGCGTCTGCCACAGGGAACTGCTCGGCAGATAGATTAAAAAACGGTTCTGTCAGGTTATTGGAAAACTTTCTTCTTGTGCGGGTGCTTTCCGACGTGACCGGAGTACATTTATACTGCCGGGAATTCTTCGACAACATGCAATTCGGATATGAAGACCTTACGTTTGAAGACAAAGGAGAGTACGTTCGCTGCAAACTCTTCAAGAGATACTTTTTCGACCTCGAAAAGAAAGATTTGGAACGCGTCGGGAAGATTACCGTACACCCCGATTCTTTGGAGTTCGACGCGAGCGAGAAGAAAGTCGTGAATAAAGTCATCCCGCTCCTCGAAGATGGACTCACCCGCCACTTGCGACACCAACTCTATGACAAACCAGCATTCTACATCAGGGAAGAACTGAACATTCCACTTATTGGCTCCACCGAGATAGGTGTTGTCGAACGCGGCAGCAACATCATTGAAGTGAAGCCGCTCACCGGCTGCAACTTCACCTGCACGTATTGTAGCGTTGACGAAGGAAAGAACAACAAAAGCTACGACTATCTCGTCGAGGAAGATTATCTCGTGAAAGCAACCGAAGAAATCGCAAAAATAAAAAAACATCCCGTCGAAGTCAATATTGGTCCGCACGGCGAACCGCTGCTCTATCCGAAGATTGTAGAATTGGTAAAGAATCTCAAGAACATACAGAACGTCGAGATTGTTAGTGTTAACACCAACGGTTCTTTACTTTCAAAAAAACTTATTGATGAACTCGCCGCTGCTGGACTGACAAGAATTAACCTTTCACTTCCTGCGCTCGACGAGAAACTCGCTTCTGAACTCGCTGGTGTCGCGAAGTTCCCGGTTCAGCACCTTCTCGATATGCTCGACTACGGAAAAGAAAAAATCGATTTTCTCCTCGCTCCTGTCGTGATTCCGAGTAAGAACGAAGGAGAGATGAAAAAAATTGTTGAGTTGAGCAAGACCATCACAAGCTCGTTCCCCACCATCGGCATCCAGAACTATCTTGACTACCCGAAAGGTCGCAGACCAGTAAAGAAATCGCTGCCCTGGGAGGCGTTCTTCACCTTCATCAAAGAACTAGAAAAAGAATCAGGCAAGAACCTCACCTCGACGCAGGAGGATTTCCACATCTTCGACGACGAGAAACTCGAGAAGCCATTTAGGAAGAACCAAACTATCGAATGCGAAATCTGCATGCCTGGTCGCTATCCAAAAGAGATGTACGCAAAAGCGCAAGGTAGGCTCATCAATGTGCACCTGACAAACGACCTTAAGAATATCGGCAAGAAACTAAAAGTCAAAGTCGTCCGCGATAAGCACAATATCTTCAAGGCGGTCTAGAAGAGATTCTCGAAGAACCCTATAATCCCGTCGATGATACGGCGGAAGAAACCCTTCTTCTCAGGCTCGGGCTCAGGAGGTGGCTTGACCTCAGGCTCAGGTTCAGGCTCAGTAGTCGTAGGCATCGGCAAGTCCTTAACAGTGACGTTCACTCGTTCCTCATAGAACGTTTCCCCTTGCTGGTCATAGAGACGCGTCGTCACCGTAAAGATGCCAACGTCATAACTTTCTGGCACTGTTACTTGATATGTATACGCCTCGCGCACTTCATCCTCGTTGAGGCTCATCTCATTTTCGCGCGTTCCAGCCCGCACATGCGCACCACTCGGTAAGATATCAGTTACACTGACTGTTTTGTAGGCAGACCCTTGGTTCTTCACCGTGACTACCATCTCAAATGAATCACCAGCGATAACTGTCGACTGATTCACTTTTTGCGTGATGACAAACGGCGCTTTGTAGGCAGAAGCGGTCACGCTGCTTGTTGTCGCGTAGGAAAAGGTTTCGCCGAATTTCGTTTCATATGTACCTGCGAATGTAAATGAGTATTTCTGCTGGCTCTCGACGAGTGGCAAAGTGAAGATGTGCTCCCCTACCAAGGGGTGGACTCCATAGGAAACTGTGTCGAGGCTGTAAATCTTTGCCGCATTGAGCAAATCGCCGGTGAGCATTCCTTTCATCTTGAAGTAATCAGTATCACCGTCCTTGTTGTCTAGCAGCACGCGAACAGTAATGTTCTGACCTGCGTCAGGCGACGAGGTCGAGAAGCGTATCTCAGGAGTGACTTCCTTGACGCTGACGCTCAAACTGTCCTGCGCGCGGTGGAAGAACTCCTCATTATTCACAACCATGGTTGCATCTTCCTCAACCACATAGGTGCCCGTTCGGGAGATGAGGAAGGGGAACTCCAGTTCAATAATCTCATCACTGTCCAAGCGGCCTTCCCACACAAGATTACCATCATCGACAAAGACTTCATCAGGTAAGGCATCAATAAGCTCTGTTAGGCCGGTAAAGACAATGCTCACTTCCATATCCTCGGCTTCTTGATTCTCCAACGTATACAAATACGTGCATTTCTCGCCGATTGATGGTTCTGCAGGTTCAAAATCACGCGTTATCTTGAATGGGCTCGGCACGTTGATAGTGAATGTGGTCGGCAGAATCGTTTCCTCTTCACCAAGATACGTGTAGGTCGCGTTGCCCTTGAAAACGCCGCTCACATACTCCACTGGCTTCACCCAATATAAGAACGTTTCTTCCGTGCCTGGTCCAATTGAGAACAACAATGAAAGACCGTCCTGCTCTCGTTTGAAATTGAAAGTGTTCACGACGGTGAATCCTTCAGGGATGAGTTCTCTGTATTCCGCATCTCTAATAATCTCATGCCCGGTGTTCTCAAATGTGACTTTTACCGAACTCTTCTCGTTGAGCTCGAGCAAGGTCTTCTCAGGCTCGCGCGTCACCGTTAGCTTCGGCTGCACATCACGAATAATAAGATAGGTCGCCCAGTTGGCGCCGCCAGCGTCGAAACGAACATGCGTAACATCGTGTGGACAACACCAGAAGGGGTCAGTCTCCTCATCGTTGTCAGGGCAGTCATAATTGCGCCGCTGACACTCAATATAGTCAGATTCGTTGAAACAATACTCAATCAACTTGTTGGCCGCACGGTCGCAGTCAGGCCACTCCAGAACGCGCTGATCATCGTCCTTGGTGATGAGGATTTGGTAAGGGTCGCTGCCTTTCGACATGCTGAAGAGGTCACCGTCATAGGTGAACGTGTCTCCAGGGTATATCCACTGAGAGAACAAGTTCGCGGCGAGTGCGCCAGGCATGACCAAGAGAAAAATGATGATGAGCAAATGGAGACGCATAGGTCTTTTCTCGAGAAAGCGCTATTTATAGTTTACGGATAAGGGAAGGGAAAAATAAAGAGAAAAATGAAAAAGGGTTTAGGAGAAGATTTACTCCTCAGGAGTTTCTTCTTCAACCGGGGCTGCGGTAACTGCCTGCACAACAATGTTGCTCAGGTCAGGCACAACAACTTCGACCTCTTCGCCCTGGAAAGCAGCGTAGTCGCCGAAGTTTGCAAGCACATAGCTCGCTCCCTGCGTCTCCTGCGCCTCGTAACCAGCCACGAGGATAGCAACCTTTCCGCCAGTCTCAACACTCTTGATCATGGCTTTGCCGGGGCTGAAGCCCTCACTGCAAACGGTCGGGTTACCCATGACTTCCGCAGCGACTGTGTTTGCACACGGTCCACCAACGACAATCATGTTCGCTGTACCAAGGGCACCAGCATCACTGTCTAGGACAGCGAGGCCGACACTGATGGGGTTCACGACATCTCTCGTGATTCCTTCAGTGCTCTCGGTTCGCGTGGTCGTTCCAGCAACAACGAAGACTTGCGTCGCCACTTCCTCACCGGGGTAGTCAATCAAGAGCACCGCCGGACTGTCGGTTGGGGAGTCACGTGACACATAGGCACCATAGCTCGTATACGTTCGAGAGATGTCGCCGCCCTTCTCTTTCAAGAAGGTAATTGTGTCAAATTCACTCGTACCGAAGAGGTAGCTCGGCTCAGTGATGTCACTGACACCCATAGCGAAGTCAACCTCATTCACGTTGGCACTCACGTTCCAAGCAACAGTCTCATCACCCAGGTTGGGGTCGTCGAACTGTGTCTCCACAGTCGTCAACTGCATCCTAACTCGCTCACTGAGGTCGTTGGCAGTACCGATAGAGGCACCGTTACCGTTGATTGCACCAAGGGCTGGAGAACCAGTCGCAACATAGCCCAACGCGAAGTCGAGAACGCCACCACCATAGATGGTGAAGTTCACTCGCTGGTTGTTCGTCAGCTTGCCGTCGCCGTTCAGGTCAACCGCAACCGGGTAGCCAGCAGCCTTGTCAGCGGAAATCCACACCTTGTAGGTGTTACCGCCAACAATCAACTTGTCGCTGTAACCCAAGAGCAGAGCGTTCGTTGCATCCGGCGTGTACTGTGCCGTATACTTGCCGCCACTCTCGTCGCTGAAGACAATCGTCTTGTCGCTTCCATCGTTCGACTTGTCGTACGTCAGGATGTAACTGAACGCCTTCTCCTTCTTCGCGTCGTTACTGAGGAGGAAGTAGTCGTCCTCAGAAATAGCGAAGTCGGTTGCCGTCGCGTTTGCCTGAATCATAGCTGCAATCTCAGCCAACGTGCCGTCATACTCCGTACCAGCTGAGTGCTCGACAAAGACAAAGTCGTCCGTGTCGTCGCCCCAACGGAAGATGCCGTCGATGTTGCTGATTACGGGCCAAGAGAACGTGTCGCCACGCAGGTTGGTCGTAGTCAGCTCATACTCATCGTCGCCAAGCGGGTCCATCAGGAGTTCGCTGGTCGCAATACTCTTGAAGCCTTCGTATCGGATGTCGAAGGTCGGGCTCAAGAGAGCTTCCGGTTCGTCCATGAAGTCGCGCACACCACTACCGGCCGGGATGTAGAACTTGTTCCCGTCCTCAGGGTTGGCTTCCAGCTTGTAGGTAATGGTGTTGATAGTCAACTCA
>JAAOYD010000033.1 GCA_018221165.1 Candidatus Woesearchaeota archaeon
GTCGCGGCAGGACACGATGGCTCAGAATATGTTATCGCAGTCGATGCGAAGACCAGCGGCAGGTAGAAGCGTTTTTAAACGAATTCTGATTCTTCTTTTGTTATGAGTCGTATTATACTTCGTGAACGTCATAGCAAGCATGACAAGAAACCAGCTGAGTTCTACGCTCCTGATGAAGCCCATGATTTCCACACTGACTTCGGGACTATTTCGAAGGCTGACCTGAAGAAGGGCGGTGTAGTATCAATAGGTAAGGAAACCTTCACCATCATGCCACCATCATTCATAGATACCTATTCTCGGTTGGGAAGAGGCGCGCAAGTTGTCCACCCCAAGGACATTGGTCTGGTGATTGCTGAGACCGGTCTTGGTAAGGATTCTTTGGTTCTCGACATCGGTGCAGGCTCCGGATTCTCAGCCTCGTTGTTCGCTCGCATTGCGAAGGAAGTGCACGCCTATGATATTGACGATCGCAACTTGAAGAAGTCAAAGGAGAACATCAAGGAATTAGGCATCAAGAACATCACCATCACTAAAGGAGATGTCTACGATGCTGCAACCATCAAGGAGAAAGACATCGACCTCTTCTTCCTGGATGTCCCTGAACCTTGGAGAGCGCTTACAACAGCGAAGAATGTGCTGAAAAGTGGTGGGTTCCTCGTTGCATATTCACCGTGCATCACACAGACAATGCAAACTATTGAAGCTTTAGATAGTTCATTCCTCCATCTCAGAACTGTTGAAGTGATGCTGCGTGACTGGAAGGTACAAGGACAGGCCGTACGGCCAGAAAGTAAAGATTTCCAGCATACAGCGTTTCTTTCTTTTATCAGAAAGGTCTAGAATTTTCTCTTCCAGAGATAGCCGATGAGCGTGCTGGCCAGACCGTAACTCCCTATCGCGAGGATTGTAGAAATCGCGAAGTTAAAGAAGAACCGTTCTGGGAAGAGCTGAATGAGTGTGCTGCCTTCTGGAAAGGCCCAGTTGCCGTGTGGGAAGACAATATAGTGAAACTGAATCCAGAAGTTCTCGAAGTCGATAAGTGCGAGAATCGCCAAAAGGACGATGACACCAAGCGTTCCCAGACCACCGTAGAAGAGCATGTTCTGGAAGAGTTCTCGTGTCTGCTTCGCTGTCAGGATGAGAATAATAAGTGCTAGAAGAATGATACCTGCTGTCCTGAAGAGTGTCTTGAAGCGGTTCCGGACGTCGATGAGATGGAGGATTTCCTTGTCATTATAGGCAGTGAGCTTGACCTCCTCGAAGTTGAGGAAAGTGAAGGTGTCGTTCGCGATACGCTCTTGTTCAGGAGTCCATTCTTGCTTCGCGTACACACTGTTCTCGCCGTGATCGTAGAACACGCCAACAAAGCCAACCAGGATGAAGAGTGGCACGATAAGAATGCTGCAGATGATGTAGCGCCATGCACGGTCTTTCTTCGCCATCTCAACTCGCGTAATACAGCTTGCCGCTTTCTTTCTGTTCGCGGTCTTTCACGCTGGCGAGCTTGTTCGCTCTCGGTCGGTTGTTCTCCTCGTCTCTTCGGAAGGTTATTCCCAAATCGTCGAGGAACTTATTCATGCCTTCTTGCATACTAAACGGTCCTTTGGCGACGCCGGTCTTGCCAGGTTCGCCTTCGAACACAATCAATTTCTCGCTGAGGTAATCAATAAACAGTAAGTCGTGGTCAACAACAAGGCAAGCTTTGCCTTTCGCTTCCATCATCTCACGGATTATTTTAGACATGAGCAATCGTTGTTCGACATCTAAGTAAGCCGAAGGTTCGTCGAGGAGGAAGATGTCCGCATCAGCAGATAAACATCGTGCAATAATCACTCGTTGCAACTGGCCGCCTGAGAGTTCACTGAGTTTCTTTTCGTAGAGCGAAGCAAGGTTCAAAGGTTTAACCAATTGCGTCTCGTACTTCATCGCATCGGAAAGGAAGGAACCGACAAGTTCTTCTGCATCATAGCCTTCAGTTTCTTCAAGATATTGTGGCTTGTAACTGACTTTCAACGCACCACGAGAAGTTTCTCCTTGCATCTGCGCGAGTTCTTTTACAAAGGTAGTCTTGCCGATGCCGTTCTCGCCCAGGATGCCGATGACGTCGTGCTTGTGAATCACACCTGGTTCTGCAGTGAGTGTGAAGCTACCGAGCGTCTTGGTTATCGCAGGCCATTCCGCGAGTTTTGAATCCATCACATCCCGTTGCTCGACCGCGTGTTTCGGGAAGTGAATCTTGTTGTCTCTGAATCGCACATTCTCCTCTTTCAAATAGCCGTCGAGATACACGTTAATACCTGCTTTGGTGGCTTTTGGCTGCGAGACAATACCATAGGCGTTTTCTCGTCCATACAACAAGTGCACGAGTTCGCTCATGTAATCCAGGACTATCATGTCGTGATCGATAATCATCACGGCTGTCTCGTCATCTGCCAATGATTGGAGGAAGTTCGCGTTGCGCATGCGTTGTTTGATGTCTAAGTAGGAGGTCGGTTCATCGAAGAACAACACGTTGGCGTTCTTGATGACGGTAGCTGCGATAGCAACTCGTTGCAACTCACCGCCTGAAAGGACTTTGATGTCCCGGTCGAGCAAGTGGTCAATCTGCACTTCTTTCAGAATTCGCTCAAATTCCTTTTCGTCTTTCTCGTTAATCTTTTTGAGCAAATCACCAACAGTACCTTCGTAGGCTTTCGCTAATTGCTCTACTTGCTGTGGTTTGTAACTGAGTGTAATCTTCTTGTCCCGGAGTTTTTCGAAGTAGCCTTGGGCTTCGTTGCCTTTGAAGTGCTCGATGAGTGCTTGGACTTCAGGCTTCTCCTCACTTTCAGTGTCTCCAAGGTTGGCAGGAAGTACACCAGCGAGTATCTTGACAGCAGTGGATTTACCGATGCCGTTCCGTCCCATGATGCCGACGACTTTGCCGAAGATGGGAACTGGTAAGCGAAATAACGCAAAGCCGTTCTTGCTGTATCTGTGGACTGGCTTCTCAGTAAGTTGTTCTGGAAGATTAATCAACTTTAGAGCGCGGAAGGGACATTTGTTCACCGCAATCCTATCAATGTCAGAGACGAGCTCTTCGTTCACCCCAATCTTGCCATCTTTGTCTTCGTAGAAGGCTTCTTTTCCAGCGCGGTTGCTAGGGCTGACCCTCGCGCAGAGGTAGCCGCCGCACCCTTCTGGGTTGCATTTCTCCTTCTCGACAATAACAATCTTGCTCATAGCGCTGAAGAATGAGAGAGCATTATTTAAAGCTAGCTACGGATTCTTTTCTATATGGACGAGAAACTGATATTATGCAAAGACATATTAATCTAAAGACTTCAAGAGTTGTCATGGTACACAGAAATCACATTCACCGTACCACGAGACATCACTGGCGAATTCAAAGCACAGCTTGAAGCGATGGCCATGGCTAAGAAAATTGGAAGTCCCATCAATGCTTGGCTAATGCTTTTGATAATTCCGGTCTTGGTAGTTGTTGTTATCTTCTTCCAACGATTCAAGAAAGAACCAGAACTCCCTTCATCAGATGAAGAAGTTAAGATTTAGATAATCTTCTAAATAAATACATCAAAACCACAACCTTTATATCTCATTCTTACTTTCCTTACTTGTAAGATGAAGAGACCAATCCTCCAAGAGGTCCGCACAGTCACGGTGACGAGCAAAGGACAGATATCCTTACCGAAAGCTATGAGAAAAAAGAACTTCAAGGAAGGGAAGAAGCTCGCGCTTATCGCATTCGATGACCACATCGAACTTCGCTCCGTAGAATCCTTCCAGAAGGCCGTCGACCTTTCGAAACCTGGAGTGATAACTGCTTTAATGAGTAGTCGTTCATTAGCAAGAGAATGGCTAACCCCTGAAGAAGACGAAGCATGGAAGGACTTGTAAAAGGAGATGTTGTCATACTCGACTTCCCATTCGCAGATTTAGCACAAAGAAAACGTCGCCCTGCACTTGTTCTGCAAGTTCTACAGAAAGATATCATCACATTACAAATAACTACTTCGAACTTCAACGGAATCATTCTTGAACAAGACGATTTTATCACAGGTGAGCTCAGAGCGGCGAGCATTATCAGACCTAATTTCATCATGACTGTTGAAAAAACACTTGTCCTCTACAAAGCAGGACACATAACTACTGAAAAACTCGAAGAGACCATCGAGAGCGTCTGTGCACTGGTCAGACAGTAACACCATCTTTTTATACGTCTCTACGCTCCATCGAAGCATGAAAGGATTCATCGTAGATAGAACCTATCGCCTCATTGATAGTAGGGCCTATGTCTACCTCTTTGGACGCTTGCATAACGGCGCATCTTTCCTCACAATCAACTCATTCAATCCCTTCTTCTACATCAAGAAAGCGGACCTTGACAAGGCGAAGAAAATAGCTCCTGTTGAAGACGAAGCTGTCGATATGAAGTCAATGGATGAAGAACCTGTCCACAAGATTATTTTGAAAGTGCCGCGAGACGTCCCCACAGTCAGGAAGGCCTACGAAGACCAAGGTATCGCTTGCTTCGAAGCAGACATCCGATTCACCCAGCGTTTCTGCATGAACCAAGGCATCTACGCAACCTTAGACATCCATGGCGAATACAAGAAAGGTCAGTACGTCGACCGCATCTACGAAGAACCGGATTTCACCCCAGTGGACTACACACCCAAACTCACCACCTTGAGTTTTGACATCGAAACATCCTTGGATGGCAAACACCTCTACGCTATCAGTCTCGTCACACATGAGAAGAAGAAAGTCTTGTTCCTCAAAGAAAAAGAAAACAAATCTCACCAAACCCTCAAAATTCCTAATACTGAACTGTTTGATGATGAAAAATCCCTTCTCGAACGCTTCACAGCACTCATAAAAGAATGGGACCCGGACGTCATCACCGGCTGGAACGTCATCGACTTCGATCTCGCAGACCTGAAACGACGCTTCGACAAACACAAGCTTCCATTCAAGCTTGGCCGCGCAGACTGGGACTGCGCCTTACGCCTAGAAAAAACCTTCATGAAAGACAGCACTGCTGACTTCCCCGGCAGGGTCGTCTTAGATGGCATTCACTTGCTGCGTTCTAGCTTCGTCCGCTTGGATGATTACAAGCTTGAAACAGCAGCCAGAGAGCTTCTCGGAGAGGGTAAGCTCATCAAAGGAGACGACAGACATGAAGAAATCGAACGGCAATATCATAACGACCCGAAGCAGCTCATCGCCTATAATCTCAAAGATTCAGAACTCGTTCTACAGATTCTCGACAAGCTCCAGCTCATCGAACTCACAGCTTTGAGAAGCATGCTGACTGGCCTCACCATGGAGCGCGTCCGCGCATCCATCGCGAGCTTCGATTCTGTCTATATCCGCCACATGAACACCACAGGTATCGTCGCTCCGTCAGGCACCTACACTGAGAAAGCGGAACGAATAACCGGCGGTTATGTCATGCAGAGCAAGCCAGGCATCTATGACTACATCCTCGTCCTTGATTTCAAGAGCATGTACCCCAGCGTCATCCGCTCCTTCAATATCGACCCAGTGAGCTATCTGCCGAAGGCAAAGGACAAGAAGAGCACGAAAGACGTTATCGTTGCTCCGAATGGTGCGTGCTTCAAGAATGACGAAGGCCTTCTCCCAGAAATCATCCAGCATTTGTGGAAACAGCGTGATGAAGCAAAGAAACGGAAAGACCAAGTGGCTTCCTTAGCCATCAAGACGCTCATGAACAGTTTTTTCGGCGTGCTCGCTAGCGCAAACTGCCGTTTCTTCTCTTTGGAAATGGGCAACGCCATCACCCACTTCGCCCAGCATTTCATCAAGTTGGCAGCTGAAAAAATTGAAGGTCAAGGCTATGAGGTCATCTACGGTGATACAGATTCTGTTTTCGTCAAGTCAGGCGCGAAAGACGTGAAAGAAGCCGAGAAGATAGGGACGACTATCCAAGACAAAATCAATGCCTTCTACGAGGACTATGTGCAGAAGGAATTCTATCGCACAAACTTCATGGAGTTAGAAGCAGAAAAGGTCTACCGCAAGTTCATGATGCCCACCTTGCGCGGTTCCGATGTGGGCGCGAAGAAGCGTTACGCGGGGTTATTGATGAAAGATGGAAAGGAAAAGCTGGACTTCACCGGCCTGGAATTCGTGCGCAGAGATTGGACTGAAGTGAGCAAGAAGTTCCAGCTGGAATTGCTGGATAAGATCTTCCACGAGCAAGAAGTCACGGGATATGTCAAGACATTCATCGAGGACCTCAAGAAGGGGAAATATGACAAGCTTCTCGTCTACAAGAAGAGCGTGCGGAAGAGCTTGGCTGAGTACGTCAAGACCACGCCACCGCACGTCAAAGCTGCGAGGATTCTCGAGCACCACCTCGGCGGCTTGCCCAGCAGTATCATCGAGTACATCATGACGGAGAACGGGCCAGAACCGGTTGATTACCTCACTGGCACCATCGACTACGACCACTACATCGCGAAGCAAATCAAACCACTCGCCGACTCAGTATTAGGCTTCTATGGCACGACTTTCGACGAGCTCATCGAAGGCAGCCAACAGCAGACCTTGTTTGGGTATTGACTATTAAGTAGTACTAGAATAAAAAGCTATTTAAATCTCAATCTAATTCTCACCAGTATGAGTATTCCATGTGGCCTTTTAGAAAGTAACAGTCCAGGTTTTCTTGTTCGTAATGAATGGAATGCAATAGACAAACAGTTCAACAAAGCAAGAGGATGGGTGACAACCCAACGAGAATTCTGGAGACGACTGAGTATGCATCATCAACCAAGACTTCTTGAGTTAGAAGGTGCTGCAGAATCATTGCTTTCAAGAAAGTTTCCAGGTGCAGAAGACTACCTACAAGATGTGGCAATAGCCAGAAATGAAGATTATCTTTATTTACAAGCTTTTGACGCGACACTCAGCCAACTCAACAAAGAAGAAAAACAGATTACACAATCGACGAGAAACGCACACAATAGCGTTGCCGAAGCGTATCAACGCAATTGGACTATTGTGGCAACCAGACTTGCACAAGAGGATGAAGCAGAAACGCAAGCGAAAGAATACTGGACAACTTGCCAGCTTCCGGACGCATAAGCGAAACCCTTTAAAACATCCTTTTCTCAAATTCTCTTATGACAAAAGACGAAGCTCCAAAGAAGATTCTCAAGAAGCTGGGCGAGACCGGCAATTTCTACGCGCGTTTGGAACACCTCAACGTTGATTTCGGCGGTGGCGTCGTAAAGGAAGCCTACCGAGCGGTTTTGCCTAATGGCGTCTTCATCCTCCCCATAACCGACGACGGAAAAATAGTTCTTGTGCATCAGTATCGCGTCTTCGGTCGTGGTTGGACTTATGAGATTCCCGCAGGCGCCATGGACAAAGAAGACCAGGAATCACCGGAGATGTGCGCACTCAGAGAGCTAGAGGAAGAAACCGGCTACAAAGCCCATGAGATTGAGCCTTTGTTTGATTTCGAACCGCACACAACGATGCCATCGCAAAGTCATCTCTTCGTCGCGCGCAAGCTGGTGAAGGGCGAGCCGAAGCGCGATAAGGAAGAGAGTGAGATGGAAGCTGTCGAAGTCACACCTTCACAGTTCTGGGCCATGTGCCTGGACGGCACCATCAAGCAAGGCCAGACCATCATTGCTTGCCTCGTCGCCAAAGACAAAGGCATCCTCAAGGTCGATATGAAAGAAGTGAAGAAAGGACATCCGTTCTAGTTGACTACTCCCCAATACTAATCTTTTTAATCTTCCGATAGTTCCCGACACCCATGCCAGTCTTGGAATTGCAGCCGAGAAGCCTCGCGCCGGTACGTGACTACGAGTCGCTCGACAGCCATATAGATAGCGCGCTCGTCATCAATGCAATCACTGATGGTGAGATTCTCAGCATCCCGAGCCAAAAGCGCGGTATCTATGCCAACCTTAAGCTCTTGAGCAAGGCGCCTGTGGGAGACCTGCTTGTCGGCTACCATAAGAACGGGGTGAATCATTGGGTGCAGGGCGTCTCGTTCACGCCAGACCTGGATGGCGAGCACGATATTCTCGGAGCTAGGTACGCGGTGAATGAGCCAGGCATGATGATCGCCATCAAGGAAGGCTCGTTCATGGTCCAGGATCCCCACGCAATCTCTCAGGAAGAAATCGAGAAGGTTCTTCGGATTATCGCTGCGCTTTCAGAAGGAGCTTGGGAGTACTGAACTCAGAGCAGCATCATGATGCCCATCTCGACGCGTTCCAGATAGCCATCGGTTTCCAAATCAGTAATCAGACCGTCAACTTCCTCGTCGGTGAAGCCTTGGTTGCGCGCCTCCACAACAATCTGTTCTGTGAGAATCCTGCCTTTCTTGTCAGGGTTGAGACCTTGGATGATACTGAGTAGCGAGACCTTACGATCCATGTCGTTTTCTTCGCGGAGCCGACCAGCCATATTACGCTGGACCCGCATCAGTTCGTCAAATTCGTCAGCATCCATACTAAACCCCCTAACCACAAGCTCTCCAGGAACGTATAAAAAGATTCCGGAAGTGGTATACAGAAAAGGGAATTAGGAGCAGTACCGCTGCATAAACACGCAGGCAGAGCGATGACGTAAGGCTTAAATATCCAGCCAGACTCACTTTCTTGGGGGTAAGTATGTTTCACGCTATTACTAAGCAGGAGAATGGAAGCTCGCGTTTCCTAAATTTTCTCGTTTGCGGCGAGGACTTCTTTATCCAGCGCCAAGTCGAACAAAAGAATGGCTTCGTTTTTATGCGCGCTAAGAAACGGGTTATCTAGAACTCATCTTCAGGCTTGGGCTTTTTCGGAACGTCACGCTTCTTCACTTCTTTCATGACTTCTTTGTACATGCGGATGCGTCGGCCACCGCGCTTGAACACGCGACCAGTACCTTTGATGACAGTGTTGTGGAGGCCACGGCCCATGCTCGCAAATATCCCTACTGTACCTGCGCCTGCTGACTTCATAGCGTTCCCCATCCTGGTCGACAACGCTGGTGGGCCTTCTCGCTTCAACTCGAAGTCAGCTCCCTTAATCTGCTCTTCGCGAAAGAAATCAATGGCCTTCAAGGTATGCTCGAGTTCCTTGATTGCACCATAGAGTTGGTGCTGCTTGCTGAGCTCGAAGGCGTCCTTCCCTTTCTGGAGGGTGTCGATCAATCCTAATCGTCGTTCTTCGGTCTGTCGCTTAAGCTTGTTGAGTGGCATGGTAGTATTGTGCTCCGTTCGTTTTTTTAAACCTTATTATTCAGGAAGCTATTCAAGCAGTCCTCGCCATCAAAGCTCGCTCGTTGCCGCAACCCTTTTGGCCCAAAGTACAGGGTCATAGCGGTAGAGGGATCAAGCTCTACGCCGCATACAGGGCATACTTTATTCGGGTTCTCGAAGGCAGCTATCCGCTCTTCAATCAAGCGAAGCATGTTACCTTCAGCTATGTCTTTCCGTATCTTCAACAAGTCGTCATAATCGAGTTCTTGTACTAGTTTTGCCAGCCTGTTCACGCCGGTTCACCTTCAATATTTCTTCACCTCTTCAAAAGATCGTTAGGATCGGTAATGATGTGGGGGTGCTTCAGCAGGTTCTCAAAATAGTCCTCTCCAGCCGCCAAGCCTTCAGCCAGTTCGGCTTCGCTGTGGGTCCAGGAAATGACTGTCTTTTTCCCATTGGGACCTTTCACCTCAACCTTGCTGTATTTCTTGCGGAGGGCTTCAAGCTTCTCAGGCGAAGCTATGGCCAGGATGTGAATTTCTTTCTGGTCAGAATCAGCAATGGCAAGCGCATCGCAGGCTTCGACATAGTCTTCGCATTGCCAGAGGAATTTTTGGAGGTAGTAGTGGTCATCCTGTTTTGGGTGGAAGAAGATATTCAACATGGCCCAGCAAGACGGTGTCGGCGTAATCATTTTCTTACCAGCGAAGCCATCTCGCAACACCGCGATATGCGCCAGTTCTTTGTTCAATCCATAGATGATTTTCGGCTTGCCCGGACCTTTACGCGACGCTTTCAGTCTCTTGATCAAACCCCAAGCTTCCAGCAGTTTTGCCTGCTGGCTGATGTTCGCAAGACTCGTTCCGGTGGCTTTCGAGATGTCACTCGCGGCCATATCCTCTTTCGCAACAGAAGACAAGATGTTCCATTTGCTGTTAGTGAGCAAGTCTTCGAATTCCACGACCTTACAGGCGGAGCAGACATATTTAAATGTTTCGAAAGTAAATAATAATATGAATTAATAAGTTATAAAACACTTTAAATATCCGTTTTCCCCAACGAGAGCGCTTGTCGACGATAGTAAAAGCAGAACTTTTATAAATCAATTCAGACCGAATACCTAGTTGGGGACGACACGGTGAGGTACTACTCCGCCACTGTCGTGTCACAGCAACCAAAAAAGGGGGCTTCCTACGGGAAGAGAGGTGAGGACGCTGAAGGTACTTATGCTAGGGTGGGAGTTTCCGCCCTATTTTGCGGGAGGGGTCGGCACAGTCTGCCATGCATTGACACAAGCATTGTCAAAGCGCAACGTAGACGTCACCTACATCATGCCGTCCGGACCGCGCAACGTCCACGCCGATTTCGTGAACCTTCTCGTCGCTGACAATATGATTGCAGATGGTCGCATCAAGATTGCAAAAATTGACAGCCTCCTGGGAGCCTATGAAGGTTGCGACGACTACCGCCACCAATACGAACGCATCCTCCGTGAGACCAATGGCAAGAGCGGCAAGCTCTACGGCCACAACCTGCTCGCGGAGATCGAGCGCTTCGCGGAGAAAGTGAAGATGATTGTGAAGGAACTGGGAATCGAGTTCGACGTCATCCATGCCCATGACTGGACTACCTTTCCAGCGGCCGTCGCCCTGAAAAAAGCGACCGGCAAGCCGCTTCTCGTCCACGTCCACATCACCGAGTTTGACAAGAGCGGCGGTGACCACGCCGACCCGCGCATCTACGCCATCGAACAGATGGGTATGCAAGCAGCTGACCGTGTTATTACCGTGAGCAATCTCATGAAGAACCGTTGTGTCAACCAGTATTTCATTGACGAGCGAAAGGTGCGCGTCGTGTACAACGCTGTTGAGTTCAACAAGCTTCCAGCACTCCCAGAACGTTTCGAGATTAAAGCGCAAGACAAGATCGTACTCTTCCTCGGCCGCATCACACTCCAAAAAGGGCCGGATTATTTCATCGAAGCGGCACGCAAAGTGCTCGATGTGGACCCGAATGTCAAGTTCGTCATGGCAGGATCTGGTGATATGCTGCCACGGATGATTGAACGTTCTGCAGCCATGGGCATCGGCAACAAGGTCATTTTCCCAGGATTTGTCGGCCGCGAAGAAGGCGACCGGCTCTACCGCATGGCCGATGTGTTCGTCATGCCAAGCGTCAGCGAACCATTTGGACTCGTCCCATTAGAAGCAATGTACCAAGGCACACCCGCAATCATCAGCAGACAGAGCGGTGTCAGTGAAGTGCTGCAGCACGCGCTGAAGGTTGACTTCTGGGATGTGGATGACATCGCGAACAAGATTCTCGCAGCATTGAGCTACAGCACGCTTCACAAACAACTTCGCCATGAAGGCAGCATCGAAGTCCAGGGGTTCAACTGGGATTCGGTGGCGACCGAAGTGGAACAACTATATCACGAGGTAGGGGGATAATGGTCAACATCTGTTTCTATTTCCAAGTACACCAGCCCGAGCGGCTGCGAAACTACAGCGTCTTCGAAATCGGAAAGGCCAATGGCTATTTCGACGAAAAGAAGAACGATGAAGTGATGAAGAAGGTAGCGAAGAAATGTTATCTCCCAATGAACGCCCTGCTGCTCAAGCTCATCGATCGACACAAGGGAAAGTTCAAAGTCGCGTTCAGTATCAGCGGCACGGCTTTGGATCAATTCGAGAAGTTCGCGCCAGAAGTCTTGGAGAGTTTCAAGGCCCTCGCACGAACTGGCTGCGTGGAATTCCTGGCAGAGACTTACTACCACAGCCTCAGCTTCCTCTACAACAAGGTTGAGTTCGACCGCCAAGTGGAACAGCACTCAGCGAAAATCAAAGAACTATTTGACCAAACACCCACCGTTTTCCGGAACACCGAACTCATCTTCAGCAACGAGTTGGCGATGCACATGCAAGACAAAGGATACAAAGCCATACTCGCGGAAGGCGCGGACCACATCCTTGGCTGGAAGAGTCCAAACTTCCTCTACACATCAGTCACCGCTCCGAACATCAAACTTTTACTCAAGAACTACAAACTCAGTGATGACGTGGCATTCCGATTCAGCAATAAGGGTTGGAATGAACACCCACTGACTGTTGACAAGTACAGCAAGTGGATTAACAACGTCAACGGCGATGGCAATGTGGTGAACCTGTTCATGGATTACGAGACTTTCGGCGAACACCAGTGGGAAGACACGGGTATCTTCGAATTCATGGACCATCTCCCTGACGAGCTACTCAAGCATCCTGATAACGCGTTCATGACCCCCAGCGAAGTGGCGGATGCCTTCCAACCGGTGGGAGCCTTGGATGTCCACAACTTCGTCAGCTGGGCTGATCTGGAACGAGATGTAAGCGCCTGGCTCGGAAACAACATGCAACAGACCGCTATTGGCGAGCTCTACAAGCTCAGGGATGCAGTCTACGCTACTGAGGACAACAAACTCATCCGCGACTGGGAACTGCTCACCACCAGCGACCACTACTACTACATGTGCACCAAGTGGTTCGCCGATGGGGATGTGCACAAGTACTTCAACCCCTATGACACGCCCTATGAGGGCTATATCGCATTCATGAACGTGCTCAACGACCTCACACTCCGCATCAAAGGCGGGCCTGAGGAGACGCGAATACAGCTTACTGAGGAACCCAGCAAAATCCTCGTGAGCGCTGATCAATTGGGTGGTAAGAAGAGGTGGTAGGATGGCGAAAGCCAAGAAAGCAACAAAAAAGGCGAAAACGGTGAAGAAGGCGAAGCCGAAAGCAGCTAAGGCGAAGAAGGCAGCGCCAAAGAAAGCAAAGCCAAAAGCAGCTCCGAAAGCACCAAAGAAAGCGGCAGCGAAGAAGAAGCGCATCAGCCTGGGCACCTACGACATGCAGGACACGCCTGAGGAGAGTCACTTCTACTTCGTCAATGGCCACAAGGTCAAGAATGTGAAGGAGCTCGCCGAGGTCATGGACCGCATCGAACAAGAAATATTCGACTTCCATGTCAATCCCGACAAGAACGACTTTTACAACTGGGTCAGGCACGTCTTTGACGACCTGGAGCTGGCTGAGAAGATGGTTGGGGTTACTGGACCAAAACACTTGCAGTTCACGATTTACAAACACGTGGCTGACAAGGCTATGAAAAAGAAGTGAGCCCGGATTCCCGGGAAAAAGAGGTGAGGCAGCGTGGATATTCCACCAGAACAGCAGTTCCATTTCCGTGATGGCGAAAGTATCTCGGACCTGGAAGGGCTGAAAGGAAAAATAGAGAGCATCGGCTACGAGGAGTTCTACGGCCACGTAAACGATGAGAAGAACGACTTCGCCGCTTGGGTAGAAGGCGTTCTCCAAGACACCGAACTGGCCAACAGATTGCGCGCCGTGACGAGCATTGTCGAAACTGTCGAGATGCTGAACGAGGCGCTCTATCCTGAAGATACGCAAGTGGCAGAGACCGCACTCGAATCGAGTGGAGAAACCGACTTCCAGCAGCGCATCGAAGAGCAGTTGTTCTCAGAGGAACCGAAGCACGTCGACAATCTAGAAGGCGACACGGACTTCTCATCAGAGGGCGACGAAGTCTCGCTCCCGACACCTGAAGAAGTTCAGGGTGAAAGGCTCCCTGGCGCACCTGTCACGACCGCTGATGAAGCACACACACCCATCACCGAACGTGTTGACAGACCCGTAAGCCATGAGGAACACATGAAATTCGTAGTGAAGCAGTTCATCTATGGATTCCTGCTCGGTATCATCATCGGCTATGTGCTAGCGAACATAATTGGACGATTCATATGAGTGAAAAACAAGCGGCCCCGGAAACTGACATTCTCTTCGAAGTTAGTTGGGAGGTTTGCAACAAGGTCGGCGGCATCAATACCGTGCTGAAGAGCAAGGCTGGTGTGATGCAGGACCGGTACAAGCAGTACATCCTCATAGGGCCTTATTTCGAGAAGAAAGCGATGCTCGAACTGGAACGCAAAGAGCCACCGAAAGCCGTCGCGAAAGCGCTGGACAGTCTCAAGAAGAATGGTATCGAATGCCACTACGGCACCTGGCAGGTCAAGGGAGAGCCCACCGTCATCCTTATCGACTTCTCACGCCTCACCGAGAAGAAAGATGAACTGAAGGCGCAGCTGTGGGAATCTTACGAGATCGATAGCATGGGTGCCAGTTGGGATTTCGAAGAACCTGTTATCTTCAGCGCCGCAGTCGCCCAAGTACTCAACGCCCTCGAAAAGGCCATGGGTAAGAAGAAGGTCGTCGCCCACTTCCACGAATGGATGACTGGAGCGGGCATCCTCTTCCTCAAGCGACTCAAGAGTCCCATCCGCACCGTCTTCACCACCCACGCGACGATGCTGGGCCGCGCCATTGCTGGCGGTGGCGAGAACTTGTATGAGATGCTTGAGAATATCAATCCACGAGAAGCGGCCTACAGCCACGGCGTTCAGGCAAAGCACCTCACCGAGACAGCATGTGCCCATGAATGCAACGTCTTCACCACAGTAAGTGAGATTACGGGTATGGAAGCTGAGAAGTTGCTTGGCCGAAAGCCCGATGTACTCGTGCTGAACGGGCTCGAGGTGAACCGTTTCCCAACGTTTGAGGAGACGAGCATCAAGCACCTCACCTGCCGAGAGAGCTTACGAAGCTTCCTCACCTATTACTTCTTTCCTCATTATCTCTTCTCACTAGACCACAATCTTATCTTCTTCATCACTGGCCGCTACGAGTACAAGAACAAGGGTATCGACCTGACTATTCATGCCCTCGGACGGCTGAACGAGTTGCTCAAACAGGGCAAAGATAAAGACCGGACAGTAAGTGTGTTTTTCTGGATTCCCATGGAGCACGCTGGCGTCAAGGTCGAGCTCTTGGAGAACAAGAACTACTACAATCACATCACCAGCTACATCCATTACAACGCGGATAACATCCTCCAGAAGGTTCTCTATGATTTCCTCTCTCAAAAGGATGTGAAGAGTGAGACTTTGTTCACAAAGGAGTTCCTGAAGGAGATGAAGAAGGACCTCTTGCAGTTCAAGCGCCAGGGCAACCCGCCATTGTGCACGAACTATCTCCCGAACGAGGACCAGAACGATATCATCAAGGCCTTGATTGAAGCTGGCTTGGATAATCGCGAGGATGACAGGGTAAAGGTCATCGTCCAGCCAGTCTATCTGGACGGCAGTGACGGGCTTGTGAATCTGCCCTATTACGATGCCATTGCTGGGACCCATTTGGGTCTTTTCCCGAGCTATTACGAGCCCTGGGGTTATACACCCTTGGAAACAGGGGCTATGGGTGTGTCATGTGTAACAACAGATCTCGCTGGCTTTGGGCGGTTTATCGAGCCGCACCTAGAGGGAAAGAGCAGCGGCATCAAGGTCCTCCACCGCCTCCACAAGCCGTATAACGAGATTGTTGAGGATTTCGCCCAGAAGATGTATGGCTATTGCAACATCTCTCATACCGAGCGCGTCCAGAACAAGATTCAGGCGAAAGAACTCAGCCAACTCTGCGACTGGGGCGAGTTCATCAGATTCTACATCAAGGCGCATAATATGGCGTTGAAGTAGGAAATTCTATCTCGAGCTTCATCTTGAAGTCTTTCAACCTCCAATCATCCACTTCGAGTTTTAAGTCCCATTTCTCCCTTTTAGGTGTTGAGAACCAGAAGCCCATGTTGAAGTTTGTCTTCCAACGCTCACCAACATATTCAAACTCACAAATATTTCCCGCAATTCCATCAAAAAATCCTTTCCAACGAACAGGATTTGGCGCACCTGCGTAAACCGCGTCTACACCCTCGGCACTAAGTTGTCCTGTTACTTGTCGCTCGGGACTTTCTATTGAGAAATCAATTCTACCATCTCCAATAGTGCCTTTTAGATTGACTGGAAAAACCAATAATGCCATACCCTTAGCTGTAAACGCATAGCGATCTTTCAAGAGATTGTAGGATATAGACCCTTTATTTTTTGATTCAAGACGTGGACATTGCGGTAGTTCCGGGAGCCCAGTGAGCTTCTCTGTGGTATCGCCAGCCCCTGCTACTGTAGCGATGGCTGTGAGTGTCACTGCTGCAATCGCTTCCCTAATCATATCGTCGGAGTCGTTCGTCCCTTTAAGTCCCTTTTGCACAAGGTTTTTATAGCCGTCAGGGGAAACGCGCCATATGAACCCGCAAGCAGAAGCGTTGAATAAGTCCCTTCCAAGCCACGTCACAGCTCTGCTTTCAGCTAAGGGCAAAGCGGCATTCTGGCCCAAGCTGGGCATCCTCCAACAATGTGCTGACGCCCGCGGAAAGGCTATCGATGCCACCATTGGTATCGCAGTTGAGGACGATAAAGAGCCTATGCGGCTCAGCGCAACGGACAAACTCCCTCTCCCTCCAAAAGCGGTCTATCCCTACGCTCCTGGCTTCGGCGTGAAAGAACTCCGTGAGCTGTGGAAAGCGGAGATGCTGAAGAAGAACCCCTCTCTGAAAGCACCCGCGAGTCTCCCAGTGGTCACTGCTGGCCTGACCCACGGCTTGAGCATCCTCGGCTCGCTCTTCCTCGACCCAGGCGATGAAATCGTCCTGCCTGACATGTTCTGGGGCAACTACAAGCTCATCTTCGAGCACATCCACGGCGCGAAGCTCACCAGTTTCCCAACGTTCATAGACGGCGGCTTCAACCTCAAAGGATTAGAAGAAAGTCTCAAAGGGAAGAAAGTGCTCCTCCTGAACTTCCCCAATAATCCCACCGGCTACACGCCGACAGAGGAAGAAGCAGACGGAATAATTACTATCATCAAAAACGCCGCGAAAGAGAATCCTCTTCTCGTCATCCTGGATGATGCGTATTTTGGGTTAGTCTATGAGGATGGAATCGAAAAAGAAAGCCTCTTCGCTAAACTCGCAGGACTCGATAACGTGCTTGCAGTCAAGGTCGATGGCGCGACGAAAGAAGAATTCGCTTGGGGCTTCCGCATCGGCTTCCTTACCTACAACCTCGACACAGCTGCTGCCCAAGCTCTAGAGGAAAAGACCGCCGGCACAATCAGAGCCACAGTAAGCAACTGCAACCACGCTGGCCAGAGCCTGATGGTCCAGGCACTCAAAGACTCAAAACATGAAGAAGAAAAAGAACAGAAATTCAACACTCTCAAAGCCCGATACGAAAAAGTGAAGGAAGTCCTCAAGGATTCCAAACTCTCTCCCCTCCCGTTCAACAGCGGCTACTTCATGTGCCTCAAACTAGAGAAAGACTCAGAAGCGGTCCGCCAAGCACTCTTGAAAGACGGCGTGGGCGTCATCGCCCTAGCGAATAACCTCATCAGGGTAGCGTATAGTGGCGTGGCCGAGCAGGACATCCCAGAACTGTTCAAGAAAATCGAGCGTCAGACAAATATTTAAAAAAGCCAGTCACATTCCGTTTCTCATTACATAGTGGGGTGTTATTATGAAAAGTGAACTCAAAAAACTCGCAAATACAGCATGGTGGATTTTCCTCCTGAGGGGTATCGGTTTCGTCCTGCTTGGACTCCTGCTCCTCGTCAAGCCTATCGGAACGACAGCACTGATACTGTTAGCGTTTGGTATCTACTTACTGTTCGACGGTCTGTTCGCAGTCGTGTTCAGTATCTTCAACCACAAAGTCCTACCTAAGTGGGGTTGGGAAATGGTACGCGGCCTGCTCGGCGTCATCGTCGGTCTCTTCGCCATCTCGCGACCCATATTGTGGACTGGCGTCGCTGCGCTGACCTTGTTCCTCATCTTCGGTGCCACCTTGGTGCTCATGGGCATCTTGCAGATCATAGCGATGATTCATTACAAGAGCTGGAGTATGTTCTTCGGCGCTGCGCTCTCGATTCTGCTTGGTGCATTGTTCTTCGCGAACCCTGGTGCCTGGATGGTCACCTTCGTCATGCTGATGGGTATCATCCTCATCATCAACGGCTTGGTGAACGTCTTGCTCGGCTTCCAGTTCGAGAAGGCTTCGAAGAAGCTGAAGTGAAGTTCAGATAAAACTCTTTTTCCTTTTCTTATTAATTATAATGAAGAAATAAAAAGTGGGCCTGCGGAGATTTGAACTCCGGTTAGGCGGCATTCCGCCGCTCTAGGAGCTAGTCCCGAACCACCTGTGATACCAAGCTACACTACAGGCCCAATGAATATGTTTAAGGGCTTGAGCGGAAGCGAAACCCTTGCTTCCCAGGGTAGCAACGCTGCTACACTACAGGCCCAAAAAATGTGGAGCTTGGTTTTCTGAATGAAATAGTTTCTGAAAGGGTTTAAAAGCCTTACTCAATGAGCAACTTGATTCGCTCTGGGTCGTACTTCCAGTCAGCCGGTAATCGCTCTGTTTTTTTGTAGTACTTGGCGAGGCGCATAATCTTGCTCTCAGTCAATTGCAGTCCGCGCTTGCCTGGCATGTCCTTCTTGTTCTCATCCATGTGCTTGCGGATGAGGACAGCCTTGCGCATAAGCGCCATGATGTCGTCCGGCAGTTCTTGCTGGAGCTTCTTGTCCTTGAGAATCATACTGATGCTCTTGCCAGTGACGAGCTTGATGCTCGGAACGCCATACTCGTCTCGGAGCATGATACCAATCTGGCTGGCGGTCTTGCCTTCCTTTGCCTGTTTGATGACGAGCATTTCGACTTCTTTGGGCTTCAAAGAGAGCCAGCTCGGTTTCTTCAAGACGGCCGGTCTGGTCGAGCCGCTCTTTCCTTTCTTTCGTGAATGCATTCGTGCCATGGTTTCACCTGTGGACGGATAAAGGGATGGAGAATCTCTCCGCATCCAGTGAACGGAAGCTTACACCGCCGTTCCTCTCCGCGATAATGCCTGAGAACAATGGTTTGTTTATAAAGCTTGCTCTTGTGAGAGTGCAACCCCTGAACGCAAGTGAGGACGCTTACTGGTCAAGATGCGCTGGGCGGGTATATGCTCTTCCTTTTCGTTCTGGACGTGCAGGGTCAAGCATACGTTCAGATAAAGGAACGTGTTGGACTCTTTCAGCATACAGGGTTGTGGGTTCTGGAATGACATGTATGAACGGCTTGACAGCCCACTCAGGTTGGTTAGGATGGTGGTTTGTTACCTCATCTCTCCATTGGTTCAGCAGCCTGAGATCAAGTCCGATGAAGATTGCTCCTTGCTCGGTGAAGGGGATACTATAACCATTAATGAGAATCGGCCGAGGTGCTGTATAGGAGGTAATTGTCCAAGCCCAGTCCCTGTAGCCTTCGACGTTGGAGACTCCCGCTTTCTTGTCGTCTCGCCAATGCTGAGGCATGAGTCTCAGGTGACGTGGAGGGTGGATACTACCATCCATATGGATGACTGCGATGTCGTCGAGGACTGGCCTTCCTTTCGGCGCTCGGAACACCCCTTTTTGATATGATTCTTTGTTGAAGTTTATACGATAGCTCTGTTCATAGAGCAAACCAAGTGCTGTACCGAGCTCAGTAATAACTGCTGACAAGCGTTCTAGGTCAAGATGGTGGGTGCCAAGAACAACGGAGCAAAGTTCTTCGCCAATAGTGTTCGAACGTTTTCTGAGAGCATTCAATGGCTCGTTCGGCCAAGAGAAAGTGAATTCATGACTAGGCTGCATAGTAGCCGCTTCATACGCCCCCATAAGTTTTAGGAATCCCGTTAGGCTTAAAAGATTATCCTAGAAATCTCCCATGCTTTTCTGACCTTTCCTTTTCCCTGTTTTCACAGCAACTTTCCCCATATCTTGCCCGACTTGCTTCTTCACGTTGAGGGCAACAGCCTTACCGAGGAGTTGCGAGAGTGAAGTGTAGTCAATCTTCTTCACGTCCTCCAGCGTCTTAATGCGAGCGTTGTACATCTTCCTTGCTCGCACCCGGCCAATGCCTCGAAGCTTCAGCAACGGCAACAGTTCCGCTTTCGCGCCATGCTTCAACCGCAGCCGCATCTTCGCCAAGGGCGTCCTGAACATCTGGTAATTAAGGATGCGCGCTAGTTCCTCGGTAGCGTATACCAACCAGTCTGCACGTTCCAATTTCGACCGTACTTCACCGGGTGCGATGCCGAGTTTCTCGAGGAGCATGTCCTCACCGACTTCATCCACCCAATCTTGGAAGAACAACGCAGTTTTCAAAGTCATGAGAAACTCGTCGTATTCCTCAGAATACTGCACTGGTTCCAACGCGAGCAATTCTGAAGAATAGGGGTTCGTTTGTTCCATAATCTCATCAAGTTCGCGGACGCGTGGACGCAGCAACGGCCGTAGTTCTAAACAGCTGCTAATCATATGCAAAATAGCAAAGTCATGCATGCCTTTCTCCGTCGCCCGTTTCAAGCAGGTAATCAAGAAATGAGCAGTATAAGGATCCAAATACAGTTCCGCTATGCGTTTCCCGACGAGCGTCGCCTCGAGCTTGCCGTCGCGTACCTCATTCGCTGCAATGAACTCATCAGTGTTGCTCGCGACTTTCAGGAATTCCCATTCGTCGAGCTTGGCAACCATAGCATCCAAAATACTGTTGAGTTTGTGTGTGTCGCCGTATTGCTTGGCGTAGAAGGTCTTGCTGAAGAACTCATAGAGGCCTTCGTGGGTAGTAATGAACTCTGCGGCGATGAGACTCAAAACATACGTCCGTAGTACTGGTTCAACAGCGAGCTTCGAATAAATCTCTTCTGGTTCACCATTGATGTACATCTCAGTGCGCGCTTCTTTCTGGTCTTTTGTCTCGGCGAGGATAATCGCTTCTCCCCATTTCTCCATGCCAGGACGACCAGCTCGGCCAGCCATCTGGTGGTATTCGAGGACAGGAATATCAACCATGCCTCTACCACTGAAGCGTTTCAAGTCTCTAATGATGACGCGGAAGGCAGGCATGTCGAGGCCCATGGCTAAGGTGGGCGTGCAGCAGATGATCTTGACAATTCCTTTCCTAAAATTCTCTTCTATCAATGCCCGCTGTTTTGAATGCAGTCCTGCGTGGTGAAAGGCTGTACCTTTCTGCAAACAGCGAGCGAGTCGCTTGCATTGCTTGGTCGGGTTCGGCAGGGTCTTCAAGGCCTTCTCAGCGAGGTTCAGCAAGTCGGCGCTCTGATTCTTCACTTTCCCAGCTACTCGCTCAGCCTGCGACTCAGCACCACGTTTCGTGCTGCAGAACACCAGGGCTTGCTTGTTCTTGCCAAGCGTGTCGAGACAGATGTTGATGACCGCGTCGTTACTCGGAGCGTTAATCTCTACTACCTTGCCCATGAGCGAATGGGGAGAAGAAGTCCTTATAAGGGTTTTTAGGGCGTGACCAGTGAGTAAGCTTTATAAACCGATTTGGGTCTCTGGCAAAGAGTTGCCTCCGGTTGACTGTCAAGCGGAGGCTGAGAACATAGTGACCCTGCCTCTGTAGCTTAGTCTGGTTCGAGCGGTCGGCTGTTAACCGACAGGTCCCCGGTTCAAATCCGGGCGGAGGCGTATTTCTTCTTTCCAATAAGTTTTATAAACAAATTATCACTTCTGAGTAGTTATGACATTCCGTACTCCTCCTGAGCTCGTTGAACTCTGGGGTGATTTCATCGGTCCGTACGAACAACGTGTGGAGACATGCGGCAAGCACGTGGAAGCTATCGTACGACGGCTCAGATGCAAAACTGTTCTTGATAACGCTGCAGGCACTGGTTATGAAGTGCAATATCTAGACGAGCAAGGAATACCTATTGATGTCAATGAGATAGATGACAGTTTTAGAAAAAAAAGTGAAGAGCGATTCAAAGGAACAAGCGTCAGAGTTTTTGATAGTGACTGGCGCGAGATGGCATATACTATTCCAAAAGGATACGACTTAGAGATGTGTCTCGGCAACAACCTCACTTATCTCCACGACCGAGAGGAACAGCTCAAGGCCTTGCAGAATATGCGAGCAGTTTTGAACAATCCAGGAGCGTTGCTCATCGATCACAGGAATTACGATAAGATACTAGAGCTTGTCGAGGAAGACCCTGGTTTCACATCAAGACCATTAGATAATCATAATATCTACACAGGCGATCTCGTTACAGTTACACCACGCATTGTCACACCTGAGAACGTTCGCCTCCATTACCAACACACCGAGAAACCAATCGAGGAATATCTCAACCTCTATCCGTTCGGATTCAAAGAATTCAGAGAGCTTTTGCGCGAAGTAGGTTTTGAAACGGTTGAATCGTTCGCCAACTGGGAGCCTATAACTGATTTAGAAGATTTCAATCCACTCACTCTCGACGAGAACACCTTTTTCCAGCATCTCGCTCATAAATAGCTAGAGCATCGCGCCAAGACAAATCTTGCCTTGAGTTGAAACCTATTTCAGGAACTTCACACCTTTCATCCCCTTAAAGGCTTGGTCGCCGGTGACAAAAGGAATCTTTTGCTCTTGGGCAAAGGTATACCCTAAAGCATCAGCATAGGAAAGGTTCTTCGCCTTCATCTCTCGTCGAAATTGCATTGCTTCAGGAATAAGTGCTTTCGGCAACGAGGTAGCAATAGTAGATAACTGCATGTGAAAATGATTGGCAGTCTTTTTGTTGTAGAGCCTAAGAAGATGATAATAGAGTTCTGCAAGCTGGAAGTCAAGGGTTATGATATCATCAGTAAGTAGGGGCGCTTCTCCTTGGACCAACCGGATAAGTGCATAGGTATCGAGAAAGTCCATCAGTCCCACTTACTCCGCATCTCTTCTTTAATCAGCTTCATAAAATCTCGCAATGGCATACCCGCACGCTCCTCTATATCTGGCAAAGCTCCATAAACGTTTGCCAACTTGAATTTGGGTCGTATCTCTATTTCAACAGTCTGCCCTATCTCAATGCCGAAGGCTTTCGCCTCTGCCTTCGGCAGAATGAGACCCAGACTCTGGCCCCAGGGCTTGACTGTCGCTTTAAAGCTCATCGTCCGCTCCATTAGTTAACTATTAGTTAACTATTCTTTATATACTTTATGTTTATTCTTGGCAATAAGTGTCTTACTGAGAAAAAAACGGAGAATATTCAAGAGAGAAAAGTGTTTTCCGAAAAATCACAACCCCGCATCCTTCTTCAACGCATCAGCCTTCTCCGTGCTTTCCCAGGAGAAGCCGCCGTCTTTCTCAGGGTCTCGTCCGAAGTGACCGTAGGCAGCAGTCCTGCGATAAATAGGCTTCTTCAAACCGAGACTGTCAATGATACCTTTCGGCGTCAAATCAAAGTTCTTCTTCACAACCGCGACAATCTTCTCTTCATCAACAGTATGAGTCCCAAACGTATCCACATTAATCGAGGTCGGTTGCGCGACGCCAATAGCATAACTCAATTGGACTTCGCACTTCGTCGCCAATCCAGCAGCAACGATGTTCTTCGCCACCCAGCGAGCAGCGTAGGCAGCGCTCCGGTCGACCTTTGATGGGTCCTTGCCTGAAAACGCGCCACCACCATGCCGACCGACACCACCATAGGTGTCGACGATAATCTTCCTGCCAGTCACTCCGGCGTCTCCTTCCGGACCACCGATGACAAACCGTCCAGTGGGATTGATATGATACTTAGTCTCAGCGTCAAGGTATTCTTTGCAGACTGGAGTGATCACTTTTTCCTTGATTTCTTTCCGCAACTCATCCAATTCTTTCGAGACGAGGTGCTGTGTGCTAATGACCACAGCAGTAATCCGTTTCGGTACACCATCGTGATACTCTACTGAGACTTGACTCTTCCCGTCGGGGCCGATGTCTTTGATTTCTCCCTTCTTGCGCACTTGCGCGAGTCGGTGCGTGAGCTTGTGTGCCAGGATAATCGGCAGAGGCATCAAGTCGTCAGTTTCGTCGCAGGCAAAACCATACATCATTCCTTGGTCGCCAGCTCCTTGCTCCTTGTCATCACCTTTTCCTTCGTCGACGCCTTGGGAGATATCAGGTGATTGTTCATGGATGGCGCTCAAGACAGCTGCATCTCCTGAGTCAATACCAAATTCGGGATTGGTGTAGCCAATTTCTTTAAGCGTCTTCCGGGCAACTTTCTGAATATCAACATATCCTTTCGTCGTGACTTCGCCAGCGACGACAATCATGCCTGTCTTGGTGAGACATTCAACCGCGACGCGGCTGTTTGGGTCTTGTTCGAACAGGTTATCCAAGATTGCATCGCTCACTTGGTCACAAATTTTATCGGGGTGCCCTTCGGTGACGCTTTCGGAAGTAACATAGGTTATTTTTGCCATAAGTATCCCTCTGAATTATTCTACCTGTATGCGACAGAGAGTCCTTTAAAAGAATTATGGAGAGAAAGATTCTGATAAGAATAATATTAGAGCTTTTCTAATTCTTGGGTGAGTTCTTTCACGCTCTTGCCACTATGCTGCAACGCCGCTAACTCGTCATCAGCAAGTTCCAACTCAACCACTTTTTCGACACCATCTTTACCGAGGAGGCAAGGCACACCAAGGAAGATATCCTGCAGGCCATACTGACCAGTGAGCCAAGCACTGACCGGAACAGGTTTGTCAGAGTCAGTGAGCAGTGCATGGAGCACCTCGTAAATCGCTCCGCCAACGGCGAAGTAGGCGCTCCCGTTGCCAAGGAGTTTGACAATCTCCGCACCGCCGTGCTTGGTGCGTTCCTCAATAGCGGTAATCGTCTCAGCGTCGAGAACTTTAGAGAGTGGTTTTCCCTCGACAAAAGCGTGTCGGGAGAGCGGCACCATCAAATCCCCGTGACCACCAAGCACCATCGCGTCTATCTTTCTAGGACTGACGCTAGCTTTCTCAGAGATGAACGTCTTGTATCGTGTAGTATCAAGAGTGCCAGCCATACCAATGACTTTCTTCTTGTCATACCCTGATTCTTTCGCGGCAAGATAAGTCATGGCGTCCAACGGATTCGAAACAATAAGTAAAACTGCATCAGGGGTGTGCTTCTTCACCTTCGCCACGACATCTTTCATGATCTTCGCGTTGATGGCGAGCACATCATCCCTGCTCTGGCCTGCCTTGCGCGGCACACCAGCTGTAATCACGACGACGTCGCTGCCGTCGATGAGAGCGTAATCATCACCGCCCTTAACTTTGACATCAAGACCAAAAACCCCAGTCGCTTCGTAGATGTCGAGCGCTTTCCCTTCAGTGGGCTTCGCCAGAATGTCAACGAGCGCCACCTCATCAACCAAGTCTTTCATGGCCAAGACATATGCCGCTGTGGCACCGACAAAACCAGCGCCGATAATCGAAATTTTACTCATGGCTATGAGAAGAAAGCAGCCCTTAAAATAGATTCCGACACAAAAAGGATAGTTTTAAAACAGTCTGTCCACGCGCTAGCAGTCATGAAAATTGCGTTTTTCGAAGTTGACAAGCATCAGAAGGCGTACCTCAGAGAATTCTTCCCTGAAGCTAACTATGACTATGGCCTCTTGACGCCGAAGGAAGCACCGAATTTTGCTGATATCGAGGTGCTCGTCATCCGCGTGTACACACAGGTCACGGAAGAACTGCTAAATCTGCTCCCGAAACTGAAGCTTCTGCTCACGATGTCCACAGGTATCGATCATATCGATCTCAACGCATGCAAGAAGCATGGTGTCCAAGCATGTAACGTTACAGGATACAGCGATGAGGCCGTCGCCGAGCACGTTTTCGGCCTCCTGCTCTGCCTTGCAAAGAATATCGTCTCGACCTATAATCGGGTGAAGACTGGCCAGATGAGCGACTCGCGAATAGAAGGGTACGAACTCGCAGGCAAGACACTCGGAATTGTCGGCTGTGGTGGAATCGGCATCCACGCAGCGAAGATCGCTCAAGGCTTCGGCATGAAAATACTCGTTTTCGATATCGTCAAGAACGAGAAGTGGGCGAAGAAGTACGGATTCGATTATGTCGAGTTCGATGAGTTGTTAGCACAGTCTGACGCGGTGACGCTCCACGTTCCCTACAACAAGCACACGCATCATCTCATAGACAAGAAAGCCTTGGCCAAGATGAAAGATGGTGCTGTCCTCATCAATACCGCACGTGGGCAGATTGTCGATACGGAAGCTCTTCTCACCGCATTAGAGAACAAGACGCTCAGTGGCGCGGGGCTCGATGTGGTCGAGGATGAGAACTTTATCGAGGACAAGCCGGTGAATGATCTGCAGAAGCACCTATTCAAAATGGAGAACGTCATCGTGACGCCGCACAATGCCTATAACAGCATTGAAGCTTTGCATCGTCGCCTAGACACCACAGTAAAGAATATCACGTCGTTCAGCGAAGGGAAAGAGCTGAATGACAAGCTGGTCTAACGGTTCTCTACATAGTTCGTGAGTATTCTGACACCCCAGCCAGTGGCGCCTTTCGGAATGCAAGGCCGTTCGCGTTCTTCATTCACGGCAGCACCCATGTCAATGTGCGCCCATTTCTTCGGTTCCTTGACGAATTCCTGGAGAAAGATTGCGCCAGCCGCGATGCCGGCGTAGAACTGGAAGCCCAGATTCTTGACGTCAGCAATCTCAGATTTGATATCTTCTTTGTAATCGTCCCACATGGGAATGCGCCACGCACGGTCGCCCGAAACGTCACCAGCAGCGACAAGTCCTTCGGCAATGCCATCAGTCGGCGAGCACACAGCCGCGGCGTTCGCACCAAGCGCGACCATAGCAGCTCCTGTCAGCGTCGCGATATCAATAATGCCATCGTTCTTGAGCGTTGAGGCATAGGAGAGACAATCAGCGAGGACGATGCGCCCTTCAGCGTCGGTGTTCGCCACTTCGATGGTCTTGCCGTTCATGGCTTTCACCACGTCGCCGGGCTTGTAGGCGTTACCGCTAATCATGTTCTCGACCGCGCCGATGATGACCGTGACATGCACTGGGAGTTTGAGCTTGGCAATAGCAACGAGCATTCCCATAAGGGCAGCTGCGCCACCCATGTCGTCCTTCATCGCCTCGAGCATCTTGGTCTTGAGGTTGTAGCCACCGCTGTCGTAGGTGACACCTTTTCCGCAGAAAATCAAATGTTCTTTCGCCTTTCGCTTCTTGTACTCAAGGACGAGCAAGCGAGGCTTAACAGGACTTCCCCGGCCAACTGCGAGCATAGCTTCCATCTTCCTGCTACGGAGCTTTCCTTCATTCAGGATGGTGAGGTCAAGGTCGTGTTCTCTTGCGAGGCGCTTCGCTTCCTTTTCCATTGTCGCCGGATTCAGGTCAGACGCAGGCGTGTTCACCAGGTCACGAGCGTAGTTTGCTGCTTCCCCGAGGATGAGACCACGGTGGAGGCCTTGTTTCGCTTTCTCTTGCTGCTCGGTTTTCTCGACGATGATCGTGAATCTTTTGAGCTGCTTAATCTCGTCGAGTCCTTGTGTTTTATATTTGAGGAATTTGTAGTTGCTAAGAACTATTCCTTCGGTGATGGCTTGGATGGCCTGGTCGAGGCCTTCCGCCTTGTCATCGTGGAATGGAACGGTAAGATGGTCGCTAAATTCACGCGCAACTTTGACAGCTGTGCCTGCCGCTCGTCGCAGGGTCTCAAGATTAACCTCTTGTTTCTTGCCGAGTCCGACGAGGAGGAGCTTCTTGAAAGCCTGCTTTGGCGTCCTCAGCATTGCCGCTTGGAGCTTCTTGCCAGTGAATTCCTTGCTC
The DNA here is from genome assembly GCA_018221165.1 of Candidatus Woesearchaeota archaeon. Lineage (GTDB taxonomy): Archaea > Nanobdellota > Nanobdellia > Woesearchaeales > UBA525 > UBA153. Next base: position 27,835 of record JAAOYD010000033.1, read on the forward strand.
TCGCGAAGCGCCTTGATATCATCACCGAGAAGTTTCTCCACCGTCTTGTATTCTGCCGAGTCCTCATCCTCTGCTGTGAAGATGATGAGCATATCTGTGTTGTGCGAACCCAGAGCGCCATGAATGACTGTGCCTTTCATATGAACCACCTGAAGGTATGGACGAGAAGGGGTATAAAAAAGTGATGCTTTATCTGAGTTGTTCGACGAGCTGAGCATGCAATGCTTTGTTCGCTATGAGGAAGCTCGTGCTGTCAGGTCCTACCTTCTTGCCATTCATGTCAGTGACTTTTCCGCCGAGCTCTTCAATCATGACAACATAGGGTGCAAAGTCGTAGAATCCAAGACCACCACCCATCATCGCTTCGACTTTTCCGGTGAGGACTGCTTGGTATTCTTCCCGAGCATCAAGGATGGTAGTAGAGAAGGAATCTTTGATGAGTTGCCAAACTTGTTGGTCCTTATCCACCCTGGTGAAGCCTTTCAGCCATTCAAAGGTGAGGATGGATTTGGCGATGTCTGTTTCTTGGGAGAGTTTGGCAGTCTCACCATCGATTGTGACACCTTTGCCTTTCTCGCAAGTCATGAGGTGGTCGCGAAGCGCGTCGTAGCTCACACCCATAATGACCTCGTCACCTTTCATGAGCGCGATGAGAACCGAAAAATGGTCGATGCCACGAAGAAAGTGGTGCGTGCCATCTAATGGGTCGATGACCCACGTGTACTCACTGTCACCACTCTTGCCGGTCTCTTCGCCGAAGAAGGCATGGTCAGGGAAGGTCGCTTTGATTGTTTCAATGATAACAGCTTCAGATTCCTTGTCTGCGGTAGAAACGAGGGACTTGTCTTCCTTGACCTCTATTTCCACTTGGTGCTGGAAGTACTTCTTGTGGATTTCGCCAGCCTTCTTCGCTGCGTCGATGGCAACATCTAAGAATTCACTCATCGTTTCTCGATCTCCGCCTTGCGAACGTCTTCGAACGCTGAGAATGCTGCCGCGACACCTTCAGCTGCACCCGTAATGGTCTGCTTGAACGGTCGGTTGGCTGCGTCGCCGGCTGCGTAGATAAGAGGTACGTTTGTTCGTGAGTGACCATCGATGATAATCTCCTTGCGCTCGTCGAGCTTGACGCCGAGCTTGGCCGCCATCTCTGTCTGCGGGTCCGAACCAATCATGATGAAGGCACCTTCCACTGGCAGAACGTCTTTGCCATCGTAGGGGTTATTGAGTTTGATGCCTGTCAAGGCGTTCTCGCCAACAAATTCCACTGGCGCAGTATTGTAGAGAATCTCTATCTTCTCGTTCTCCTCCATCTTCTTGAGATTGATGGGCTCTGCCCGCATGTGATCTTTGCGTACAATAACATAGACCTTACTCGCGTGTTCCGCCAGCAAACTCGCTGCGGATGCCGCACCGTCACCACCGCCGATGACCGCGACTGGCGCGTTCTTGAAGAAAGCTGCATCGCAGGTGGGACAAAAGCTGACACCTTTACTGGAGAACTCTTCCTCGCCAGGGATACCGAGATGTCGGTGCTTGCTGCCAAGCGTGAGAACAACTGATTTCGCATCGTAGGTACCACTGCCAGTCGTGACTGTGAATGCGTCGCCGTCCTTCTCGATGCTCTTGACCCATTCCTGCTTGATTTCGATGCCAAAGCTCTCGACGTGTTCCTTGAACTTAGTCATGAGTTCTCTGCCTGGGATGCCGATAAAACCAGGGTAGTTCTCGACTTTGTGGCTTTCGTTCAATAATCCACCCACTTCCGCACCAATAATGAGTGTTTTCAAGCCGAAGCGGTGGCTGTAAATCGCGGCAGGCATGCCTGCGGAGGCAGCGCCGATAACAATGATATCGTAGGAATCACTCATAGTATCACCTGTAGTATACGAAAAAGGACAGATAGAGCGCTTTTAAACCTTGTGTAGAAGCGTCAAGAAGTGCTATAAGAATGCACGAGCGCTAGGTCGGAATCTTTAAGAATCGTCGTCACGTGAAACGCTGAAAAGGTAAGAGGGATACTCATGGCAAAAAAGAAAGATAAATGTGATTGGAAATCATCCTGTAACACTAAAGAATGCGGCGGTTGCGCGTATTTCCTAGGTTTCCTCGGCGCGGCTATATACTATATCTCAACCGCGACAGGATTCTGGGGTGGCGTGCTCGGCTTCATCAAAGCCATCATCTGGCCGCTCTTCCTCGTGCTCGAAGTGCTGAAATACGTGGGAGCATAAACAATTTTTAAGAATAAGGAAAGTTGTTTTATCTTCCACAGCCACAGCCTTTGTTGCCACAGGCACCAGGAGTCTCGCAGGAGCCGCCGCAAGAGCCTGCACCTTCGCAAGAACCAACGTTGCCACCACAAGAACCAGTACCATAATTCCCGTCGGCAACTGCACAGCTTCCGCCGCCGCATCCGCCGGCTTTGTAGGATTTTTCGCTCATGTCGTCTACCGCATTCGCGGTGACGAAGACAGCAGCCACCATCAACACGGCAGCGATGCCAAGCACAGTTACTATTGTTTTGCTCATTTTTCCACCTCGGTGTCTTTAGTATTGTAACGTGTTTATAGTTTTCGTGTTTGAAAACAAGTTTATTCTACATTCAGCGTGCCGAAGTACATGTTCATGCCGCAGCTGGCGGTCAACGGACCGGGCTTCGTAGGTGTGAACGTGACTTGCGAATCGCCAGCTTGAATCACTTTCTTGACGCCTTCCGCGTGGATGTTAAAGCTCCGTTCGCAGCCACGGAATTCCTCAGCTTGGAACTGCAAGGTCACTGGTTCACCAGCTTTGACCGTGCTTGGTGTAAACACGTACTCACCGTTTTGAAAGTTCACCTTGACGACATTCGCTGTCGCACCAGTTGTTGTGCTTGTTTCAGTCGTGCTGCAAGCAGCCACCACAAGCAAGGCCATAATCCCCACTATAATTGCATATTTCATTCTTTATACCTCCAGTTTTTTCGTCTTTAGGAGTAAGCTGTTCGTGACGACGCTGACGCTGCTCAACGCCATGGCCGCGCCCGCGATAATCGGACTCAAAAGGATACCAAAAGTAGGATACAATAACCCAGCCGCAATGGGCACGCCTAATGTATTATAGATGAACGCCCAGAACAAGTTCTGCTTAATCTTCCCCATAGTGAGCCGACTCAATCTGATAGCCTTGGGCACGTCGCGTAAATCATCTTTCATCAGCACGACGTTACCAGTCTCCATAGCGACATCAGTACCAGAGCCCATGGCAATGCCAATGTCAGCTTGCGCCAACGCAGGACTATCATTAATCCCATCACCAACCATGGCAACTTTCGCATCGTCTTTCTGCAGCTTCTTCACATAGGCCGCTTTCTGGTCAGGCAAGACCGAAGCAAACACCTTCGAAATTCCCGCCTGCTTCGCGATGGCCTGAGCTGTGCGTTCATTGTCACCAGTAATCATGTAGACGTCGATACCCATCTTTTGCAATTGCTTCACTGCTTGGGCGCTGTGCTCCTTGATCGTATCAGCAACCGCGATGAGCCCTAAGAGCTCACGGCCGTTCGCAAGGAGCATGACAGTCTTGCCTTCGCGCTCTAACGTGTGCATCTGCTTCTCGATGGATTTCACAGCAATCTTGTGCTTCGCCATGAGTTTGTCATTGCCGAAATAATAGGTGATGCCTTTGAGCTTCGCTTGAATGCCATGTCCAGGGACTGCCTGGAAGCTAGTTGCTTTCCCAAGAGCAAGCTTCTCCTGCTTCCCTTTCGCCACAATCGCATCAGCGAGCGGGTGTTCGCTGCCTTGTTCGATGCTCGCAGCCAGGGTCAAGAGCGCTTTCTGTGAGATCTTCCCTACAGGAATAATATCTGTCACCACAGGCTCGCCGTTCGTAATCGTGCCAGTCTTATCGAACACGATAGCTTTCAGCTTGTGTGCCATCTCCAACGCCTCGCCGCCTTTGATGAGGATGCCATTCTTCGCTCCCAAACCAGTGCCAACCATGATAGCTGTTGGCGTAGCAAGTCCGAGCGCGCAGGGACAAGCAATGACAAGGACACTGACAGCGGTAATGATGCCGAAGCCGACACCCATATTACCCAGCGTAGACCAGAAGAGTAACGTCAGAATCGCGATACCAATAATAGTAGGAACAAAGTAGCTGCTCACCACATCAGCGAAGCGCTGGATTGGCGCTTTCGTGCCTTGGGCTTCTTCGACGAGCTTGACGATGCGACTCAAGGTTGTATTCGCGCCGACCTTCGTCGCTTTGAACGTAAAGCTTCCATGCTTGTTAATTGTCGCGCCAATGACGTCATCGCCTTTCTTCTTCCCAACAGGAATACTCTCCCCAGTAATCATGCTTTCATCAAGCGAGGAATGACCTTCGACAATGACGCCATCGACTGGCACTTTCTCACCAGGCTTCACAATAACAAGATCGCCAACTTTGACATCATCAATAGGAATCTTCAACTCCTTGCCACCACGCAATACCGTCGCAGTCTTTGGAGACAGACCAACAAGCTTCTTGATAGCATCGCTGGTCTTGCCTTTCGCTTTCAGCTCAAGCAATTTCCCCATCAAAATAAGTGTAATAATCGTTGTAGCCGCTTCGAAGTACTGCCCGGTTTTCTCCATCGCGTAGAACACGATGTAAATGCTGTAGAAGTAGGCGACAGTCGTGCCCATGGCAATCAAGGTATCCATATTGCTCGTACCGTTTTTCAGCGCAGCCCATGCTCCTTTGTAGAACTGCCAGCCAACGATGAACTGCACAGGCGTGGCAAGCACGAAGAGCAAGCCCATCGCTCCGGGCATATCCCAGCCGACATAGAACAAGCCATCTGTCATGAAGAACATACCAATGATTAACGCAGGAACGCTGAAGATGAGACTCAGATGAAACAACTTTGTTAATCTATCGACTTCTGCTTTCTCACGTTGCGCTCTGAGTTCATAGGGGTCTACTTTCTTGCGAGGCTCTTCAGATTGTGATGGGGTATTTTGGGGTGTTGGTTCATCTTCCATATTAATTACTTCATAGCCACGCTTCTCAATCGCAGCGGATAAATCTGCAACAGTCGCAGAGCTATTATGTTCAACTGTCGCTCGCTCAGTAGCATAATTCACGTTCGCCTCTTGCACTCCTGGCACTTTCTTCAGCGCCTTGGTGAGGAGTGTAGAACAGCTCGCGCAGTGCATGCCACCGATGGTAAGCTCAGTCTTCATTATTTCCTCCGTACAAAGTAGAGGGTCAACGCGAGCATGACCAACGCTGCGACGATCCAGGCCCAGGCCATCTCGAAGGGCATGTCTCTATAGTAGAAGCGATTGATAATCTCCAGCTCAATAGTACGGTCGAGCACAACTTCTTCGTTGAAGCTGTTCAGGAAGGTGACGCGGACCGGCAAGGCTAAGTCATCTTCTTCCGCGAGAATTTCGAATGTTGCGTTCGCGTTCGCTCCGGGTGACAAGCTACCAAGATACACCTCGCTTGGAGCAGTGAGTAAACGATAGTCTTCACTCTCAACCAACTCTATCTTGACAAAACGCATCTCAGTCAACGCACGGTTCGCCACAGAGATTGTTGCCTTACCTGCAAAGTCTGTACTCCGTAAGTCAGTACTCAATAACTCAACAAACACATTTGGTTCCATATCAATCAAGATGGGAATCTCAATGCGAGCGTGGAAGGGATTATTGTCTTCATCGTTGTAGTTGACGTAGAGTGGGACTGCATAGATGTCTGGTGTCGCTCCTGGCAAGGCTCTGATAGGGATGCGAACTTCAATCTCACTTTGCGGTTCTAAGTCAGGGACTTGAACCCGAGTCGCGCCGCCACTCGGCGCAACCGCTGTAAACGCAGTGGGGATGCGTTCTTTGCCGCCGGACACCATCATCGGCGTGGCACCGGAGAGCGGGCTCTGTCCTGAAGCGACTTTCCTATTCACTTCCTCTAATCGGGCATTAATCATTGACTGAACCGCAAGCGAGTTCTCCATATTCGCATTGACATCGTAGCTGTCTGTAAAATCAAGGTGGATGTCGATGTTGCGCAAGGGCTGGTCATCGAAGTTCCTGATTAAGAGAATGAGTTCTCCTTCTTCACCTGGACGAAGACGCTCAGGCTCCTGCCGAACTTCTTGCAGACCAACACGAGCGTTGAAGGTTTGGATGTTGATATCAAATTCGCGCTCTTGATAAGGAGCATCTTGTGAACGAGCAAAGGTGACTCTCAAAGGTGCGAGGCCATCGTTCGCTCCTGGCGCCACTTTGATCTGGAATTGAAGACGTTGCAGACCTGAAACAGTAAACTGCTTGGCTCGTTCAACATCTTGTGTATCAAGAAGCTCGAACGGGTATTCAGCGATGACTTCAAGCTTGGCATCGTTCGCCGCATCGCCGTTGTTCGTCACCTCGAGGAAGAGGTCAAAGGTCTGGCCTGGTTGCACTGGGCTCGGGTTGTAGCTGAGGAGGGCGACATCGAGGTTAGCTTCCGCTGCCAGTGCAGGAGTCACGGCGAGGAGCAGTACTACCACCAGTATACTGAGTTGTCGTATCATGTTCTTACCCCATAAATATACTGGGCGGTGCCCAGATGATGATCGCTGTCAATGCGGCGAGGACCAGGAGGCTCACACCAAGGAAAGGAAGGAAACTCATCGGGACGCGTTGCACGTCCTTGCCTTCGACCATCTCTTCGAAGAGCATGTAGCTGAACCCAATAAGGATGATGATGTTGAGCACTAGGAAGAATGGCATGAAGATGTGCACGTGGTTGGTGAACATCATCACGGTAATCATCGCGCCCATGGTACCACCCATGAGGCCTGCCATGAGTCCTTCCATGATGCCCATAACACCACAGCAGTTGCCGGTCCAGGCGCCAACCGCACTCGCGAGGAGCATGCCGACGAAGGCTCCCATGAAGAAGCCGTTCGTGGCACCGAGGACTGCACCGACGAGCATGCCCGTCTGCATGCCAATAGTCATGCCTATCATCATGCCGAGCATGCAGCCGACTGTGCCTCTGTAGGATTTGAAGTGCCAGATTGCGCCTGCGAGGAAAGCAACGCTAATTGCGAGATAGACACCCCACCACATCCTGATTTCGAAGAAACCTGGATTTCTCATGCCTGCGTAGTAGAGGGCTGCGAGTTCCAGGATAATGAAGAGGATGAGACTGGCGAAGACGTACCCAACCATCTTGCGTTCGATTGCGTACTTCTTCTTGTCGGAGAGGAATTCTTTGGTTCGTTCTCGGATTGAAGGTCGGAGTTCAGGGTTCAACGACGCGCGGTAGCCCTTGCTCTTGAAGAGCGCGACGAGCTTCGTCGCTTTGACGGTCTTGTCATGTTCGACCTCGACGCAGTCGCCTTTGAAAGAGAATGAGGTGATACCTTTGTGTTTGTCTAGTACTCTCCCGAGCACTTTGACGCAGCTGTCGCATTCGATGTCCGAGGAATACAACTTAGTCTTCATAGGACACCTTATACTCACCGAGTGCTTCGATGGCTGCTTTCAGCTCAGCAGTATCTTTGTCTGTTTCAAAGTTGACCGTGCCTGTTTGCGTTGCGTCATCAACGGTAATAGAAACGTTAGTTACACCGAGGTCTTCGAGCTCTTCCTGGATGAGCATGCTGCAGCTCTTGCAGTGCATGCCTTTAACAGTGAATGAGGTCATGGTTTTCCCTCCTAGTGTTTAGCGCAGCATTCTACGATGCAGTGGGTATGCACATGCTGGTCGATGAGCTGCATGAGCGGCTCAATGGTCTCTTTGTTAATGCTGTAGATTCTGAATTTTCCATCTCGTTTGCTCGTGACGAAGCCGTTCTCCTCCAGCTGTCGGAGGCAATGGCTCACGCAGGTCTGTTCAAGATTTGTGAGTTGGATGATGTCGCTGACGCTCTTCTCGCCAGTTCTCAACGCTTTGATGATGTGCATACGGTTGGTGTTGCCTAAGGTGCCGAAGAAACGGGCGTAGCCTTCGCAGAGGCAGTTGCTGCCTTTGCACAGGTCGCAATCGCATGTATCACTCATATGATAAGAATTTCATATGTTACTTATATAGTTTGTGGTTGATTAGTGTGGGATTTTCCACCTAACTTCGCCATGTGCGATGCCCATAGAAGGGAGAGTTCCTCGTGACGTCAAGGCCGACGAAAACTGAAAAGGTATCACCCGGAGCAATGACGATATAGCGCTCATGAGGAACATGGTAACGCATGATTGACTCTTTCAAGCAAGTAGGAGATACTGTGATACCAGTACAGCGTGCATGAGCATCCCCACTACCTTCATCAATAATAGCTTGACCACCTTTGCCAATCTTGAGATGATTTTGACTCCGAAAGAGGTTCTGTGCCAAGACTCGTGTCTCGAACCAGAAGAAATCAATAGGGGATGGACTCATAGCCTCATATCTGAAGCCAATGTGTTGTGGATTATCTGTCAACCGTCCATTCAATAACTCGGCGACTTTCTCGAGCTCTTCATTACTACAGAGAATAGTCGTGTGAAAGCTTTCAATCATATGACGGAGCTAAGGGGAGAATATTTATGCTTTGCTATTTTAGCACGAGAATATTCCCGCGACCTTTCTTGAGTTTCTCAATCTTGCCTTTCGCTTCGAGTTCTGCAACAACAAGAGAAACTTTCGCTTCGCTGTGGGGAAGATGCTTACGCAAATCTTTCTGCGTGATGCGGCCGCCTTCGTGTTTGATGATAGTTAGAACCTGAGCAGCCATATCTTCTTCGCCGTTGCCATTCTGCCCATTCCGGTGGTGCATGCGCGGCATGATGATGGCGAGGGAAGTAGCGAAGACGAGCAAGCCGACAAGGATGAGTGCTGGCCAAGGAAAGTCGACTTCGTTTTCTATGATGACTGATTCCGGGTCAAGTTCTTCCAAGTCATTGAGTAAGTCTTCTTCTTCGGTGAGGTCGGGAAGGAGGAAAAGATCAAAAGTGAACTCACCATCATGCTGGACATTGACTGTTTCACGAGAGGTCATGTTCAGACCGTATTCAGGATAGGTAACGATGATTGTATATTCACCTTGCGGTACTTCAAAGCTATATTCGCCGTCGGTGCTGAGCATGCGTTGCGTTGGTTGTGTGTCAATCTCAACAAGGATGTTGGATGCGACTTCTAACTCCGCTGTGTAGATAGTGCCCTGGAGGGTTGCTGCAGTTGCAAGCGGGATAAGAAAGAGCGTCATAAGCATAAGTAAGACGGGTCGCATAGGAAAAGCGGAGTTTCGGTGATATTTAATGGTATTGTACAAAACAAACCCCTTCACAGTCTAAAATAATACCTACAGCTGTTTGTATCTATTTTTTCGTATTTCTAAGTTTTTTAGAGGATATTTTAGCCCCTATAAAGTTTCGTAAAGTTATTTTCATCTTTTCAAAGCGACCTCTGAAAGTATGTTTATAAGCGATAGTGCGCTAACCAAGCGTTAACGATTACCACTGAGGTGCAAACAACATGAAGAAATTGTTCAGTATTTTGATTATCGCCATGTTCGTGATGAGCATGGTACCACTGGCATTCGCTGAGAACGAGAGCGAAGACGCAGACCCAAGTGAAGAAGCTCCGCCGATGCCGCCCGAGAGGGATCGCGAGGAGATGCAGAAACGCATCCAAGCGCGAAATGAAGAAATGAAGGAACACGCACAGCAGTTCCGAGAAAGCGTCAAGGAACGAAATGCGCAGTTCAGAGAGAACGTGAAAGAGCGCAACGAACAGTTCCGAGAAAACGTCAAGGACCGCAACGAACAATTCAGAGAGAACGTCAAGGCACACATCGAACAGGCTCGGGAACGTAACGAGATGGCTAAGGAAAAGTACGAGCAGGCTCGTGAACGCTACAAGGAAGCCCAAGGTAAGGTGAACGAGGCTCGTGAGAAGTGGCAAGACTGTGAAGGTGACGAGAATGAAGCCTGCACAGCAGCACGCGAGAAGATTCGCGGCAACGCCAAGCCTTTCCTCGGCAACAGCGCCGACATGATTCTCCAGTCTTTAGAGCGAGTGTATGCACAAGTAGCTGGAAACGAGAATATGGATCCTGAGCGCCAGGAAGAGATTCTTGACGAGCTCGAAGAACAGATGGCTGAAGTTGAAGCTGCTAAGGCTGAAACTGAAGCTCTCGATGACAATAGCACCGACGACGAGATTAGAGACGCTGCTGAAGGTGTCAGGAACTCATGGCAACACACCAAGGCGAAGATGAAGCGTGCCGCAGCCCATCACGCCTATGCTAGGCTTGGTAACATCATCGAGAAGCTTGAACATCTCGGAGAACGCACCGAGAATGCTATCGAAAAGCTCGACGCGAATGGCAAGGATGTGAGCAAAGCAAAAGAACTCCACAGCGAGTATCTCCGTCTTCTTGCTGAATCCCGTAGCGAATGGGAACTCGCCAAGCAAGTCTGGGAAGAACAGAAGGAAGCTGATGAAGTCGATGCTCAGGACTCAACTGCCCGTGAGCACTTCCAGAAGGCTCGTGAACTCGCGAAAGAAGCCAGAAGCAAACTTCGTGAAGTCGTGCGGGCCATCAAGGCCGCACACGGCGGCGATCTCCCTCCAGTGACTGAGGTGGAGCCAGAAGAAGAGGAAGACGACGACAGCGAGACTGGCGGCAACAAAACCGACAGTAACGAGACTGCCTAAACCCTTTTTCCCAGTCCTTTATAAGTAAAGTATAAAAAGGGCGAAAGGGAAAAAGGACCAGAGAGGTGTATACTATGAGAATACAGCTACTACTCACTATAACCGCCCTCGCACTGCTCTTGGTGGCATGCGGTGGAAAAGAGCTCGCGCCAGAACCAGAACCAATGCCCGAGCCCCCATCCGAAGTGCCATTAGCAGCAGATACTATCGACGAGGAAACCCTAACTGAAATTGATGGTCTTGTGACGGAGCTCGACGAGCTGGATGCAGAACTGGATTTCAGCGATTTGGACGCTCTCGACGAGGAGCTTGATTTCAGCTAAAGGGATAAACTATTTAAACACCTGATTTCCACTAAATCATTGTCGTGTGTTAAGGCATTGTTGCTCTTTTTTTCTTATTCTTTTCAATCCCTAGCTAGAAAGCTGTAGAATAAACGTGTTCTGAGGGGGAATCAATCGTTCACAACCACATACATCATCGTAAAGAATTTCCTCGCATTCTTCACACTCTCTTCGGCAGGAAGTTTATTGGCTTGCGACAATTTTCGATACGTGAATTTTCCTCGTTTTCCTTTTTCTTCCTTGAAGATATTGAGTAGTGTTTTTGCTTTCATTTTGAGGTCATCATATATCGCGAGGAGTTCCTTGTCGAGCACACCTGTCTCGATGAACCAAGAGAAGCGTTCATAGGTCTGCTCGTGTTCTCGTGGAGCAGTAATCTTGATTCCTTTCGAGAGTAAGTAGGCTTTCGCTGCGTAGAAGATGGAGAAATAGGATGCGCTGATCGCGTTGCTATAGAAGGTTTGCTGTTCATCTAATTCGAGAGTTCGTTTCATTCCCTCTTCTTCTGAGAGAAGAACAAGTGCATGTGCGAGGAGCGATTCATGCCTCGCCCGCCCAATATACTTCGCGACGACCCCATCCTCGTCGATAGGCTTTCTTAAGGATTTCATAATACAACGTACAGTTGTAGAGAAGTTTATGTTTCTTTGTGATCTGTTTCCCCAGATTTTCCTCTTTATTGACGAGCATTTCGACGAAGTCGGAAAACGTGATGTAATGTTCGTCAATCTGACGAAGATGATGGAGTTTGATGGAATTGAGAGACGATGCGATAGCTTTCTCAGTTTCTGGTTTATCGATGAGGAAACAGATATCAATATCCGAATCGGGAGTTTGCGTTCCGTTCGCGAAGCTGCCGAAGAGGATAAGTCCAAAGTTCTTCACCGGAACCTCTTTCACAAGCTCTCGAAGAAGACGCTGCACTTCCTTGTGGAGCGGTTCGTTCGCTTCAATATAGAGAAGGTGTTCAATGAGCTGCGGAGTGTCGAGGTCAAGCGTGTAGAAGTTGCTGTTTGCCTTCCGCTCCTCGATAAGAAAGCTTTTCTTGACGAGCTTCTTCAGGACGTTGAACACCCAGGGCTTGCTCTTTTTTCCCGAGAGCCTCATCACATCCCTGATGGCGAGCTCTCTGAATGGCTGTGCTTTAAAGGTTGCAAGCACTTGAAGTTCGTCAGGAGTTAGCATATTACTAAATTAGATAATGAACGTTATTAATAAAAGTAACGATTTTGTGACGAGAAAGAGAAGATATTTGTCCCAATGTGCTGGCCTATTCCGACAGACGCGCCGTTGTTGTTGAGGTTGTTGTCGAAGTTGACACCGTTGTTGTTGTCGTTCGCGACACCCAACCGGCCGCCCAGGTAGCCCCTCCGCCTTTTTTTCTTTCCACCACCCATTCAGTCATGCGAAGCACGAGTAGTCTGGGTTGAATTTTATGACAGCAAGCTGCCGTAACGGAAGGACGTGTAGGTCCAGCAGTCCGCATCAATAAGCGGCATAACTGGGACAATGAGAAAAGAAAGTATTGATGTTTAAATGCCTATTGGTGCTTATTCGACTCGACGTTCAAGATTGCTGTCGCGAAGACCTTTAAAAAACGCGTCGAGCGCCTCCGGCGCTACCCCGACAGACGCGCCGTCGTTGCCGAGGCCGCTGACGAAGTAGACACCGAGGCTGCTGCCGCCCGCGACACCCAACCGGCCGCTGTCCGGCAACTGGTACCCATCATGCCAAGAACCGTACTGTGTGAAGCCGAACTTCTTGGCTCGATTCAGCAAAGCGTGAGCGGGCTTGACACCGCCTGTGGCAATACTCAAATCAGGATTAACACGACCATCAACATCTCGCTGAGAAGATTGATCTTCAGTTTCAGGATTATGATCAATGAGGTGGTATCCTGACGGGCTGTTCTCCAATGCTTCCACAGCAGGACGCACGACAGCATATGCGAGATCGCCATCAAGAACGAAACCCTGACTCGCATCCTCAAAATCCCCAACAGAGGTAAAGAAACGATTGCCGAGAACACAGTCACCAACGACACCTTCGTAGAGCAAGCGGTTCAGAGCATTCCGCTCCTTCCGATTGCTCCTATTAAACTGCAGGGCACCGCGAACAAGCGCGCCATCCTGCACTGCTGCACGAATGCGCTCGTGATCATCAGAGAAATACGGCGCATTCACGAGGTCAACAACCATGTGAGCATTCCTGACACCATACACGCCTTTTGTGTCTTTCAGGACAAGACGCTCATGGTTCATGTCATCCCAACTATTCCATTCAGGGCTCTCTTGCCAGCTCGTGACTTCTTCTGGAACAAGACTTCGCCCATGAAGCAGGAGGAATGAAGCAACACGAGCTAAATCAGCCTCTTGAACTGCCTGAATGGAATCCGCAACACCCGTAATTCTTTGCCGATACATGCGCACGCCGCGAAGCTGAGCGCCAGTTGGTGGAGTGAAAAAAGGCCGAATCTTTTCAGGAACGCTCTGTGCGTCCGTTTGCTGTCGATCCAAGAGGAGGTATGTGTCTGCCATGCAATATCACCATGAATAGTCTTTATCAGCGAGAGCGAATACAGAATTACTTATAAAGATTTTTATATTTATTCACTTCAAAGTAGTATTATCCCTTCACAACCCCAATCGGGGTCAATTTCACAACTTTCTTCGCGATGCCAGAATCATGGCACACCTGAATAACCTGGTCAACGTCTTTGTAGGCGCCAGGCGCTTCCTCAGTGACGCCTTTCCGGGAAGCGGACTTGATGCTGATGTCCTTGTCAGCGAGATCTTTGGTGATGCCTTCCTGGTCGAACAGCTTGTTGGCTTTGAAGCGCGACATCAAACGACCAGCGCCGTGAGCGCAGCTGCCGAAGCTCTCCTTCATCGCTGTTTCTGTTCCATGCAGAATAAAGCTGTGCGTGCCCATGCTGCCAGGAATCA
>JAAOYD010000034.1 GCA_018221165.1 Candidatus Woesearchaeota archaeon
GGACTAGGAGAACCAGTGACGGCGCTTCACCCCCGGACTAAAGCCACGGGGTACTCGCGCCTTTATTTTCAGTATAGAAAATAATATAATTCTAGAGGAATATATATAAAGAGTAGTCACTTCGTAGTGATTAATGATTGATGTGCTTTCCTATTTGGGACAGTTCTTCGGAAAGGGTCAACCTAGCGATGGGCATCTTCGTTCTGCAAGTGTGAAGAAGATATACAATCCTGGAAGGTCCTATTGTCTCCAACCAGACTCAGTAGAAGTCATCAAAGATGAGCAACCTGTTGTCAACGACGAACCCATGCCTGAGCTCGAACCTGAGCTCTTGAAACCAGAGATGCAGGTGGATTATGTCGAACAGGGAGCTATCGAAGGAATCAAAGGCTCACCGTATACTACTTTGGAATCGCGGATACCGAATGAATGGACGCGGATGACAGGGTTGCCTTCGGCGAGGGTCAATACCATCCTCGATGAGCATGTCAACGTATCCTACGAGCGTTGGCGGGAAATACGTGAGAAATACGATGTCAATATGGGTGAAGGTGAATGGTCGAACGAGAAGCGTCTCATGGGAGAGAGCATCGAAGATATATTCGATGAACTCACCTCAGAAGACCTCTTGGGTCTTGTCGATGACGAGTATGAAACAAACGGTGAGATGCGACTGTCTTTGCGAGAGCGTTTGAATAGTGGAACTTTGGAAGAGCGACACTGGATAGCGGCACAGCTCTATGATAGATGCCGCAATGATGAACAGTACCAGAGCATAGACACGATTCTCGAAAAGACTGATGTCAAGAAGTATGCGTTGATGAAAGAAGTCGACGCGCGAGGTATTGAAAAACGAGCAATCACCACCGAGCGGAAGCGCGAGAAACGTCGTGGTGAAGTCGCCAGTTACATGATTGACGGTGAAGGTTCTGTGAAAGACCTCGCCGAAAGACTTGGTTGTAGCACTTCAACTATTTATCACGATATGAGTGTTGTTCGTTTTGAGGAATCAGAGAAGCGTGAGGAGTTCATAGAGAACCATGCTGAGATAATGGAACGGTTCGAGAAACATACTGAACATTCAAAAACGGTGAACGATTACCATACACCGTCCCGATGATGACGTTTATCCCCAGCTAACCATGATGAGAGAAGTAACTGCAGAGGGACATTTCACAATGAATAACTACCAAAAATTGCGGACAGGGCTAAGAGATGTTCTTGGTGACAAAGACTTAATGTTAGCGATTAAGGCTGGTGCTGCAGCGTTGGCATTAGGAACCTTGTTTGCTATAGCTTATCATTCTCAAACCGGACGTTCTCAGAAACCGTTGCCGCCAATATCTACAGCGACTCCCGCACAATATGTGGCACCGCCCCCTACACCGACTCCGATACCTTTTCTTATAGGTGAAAAACGAATTGAAAGTCTTGACGACCTAGAAGCGGTGAGTTTAGGCACTCTAGCAACGCATTCCATCGAGTCGATGGGTTATAATTTCTAAAAAAAAGTTGTTTTAGCAACCAGCTAATGCTGCCAGTTCGTGCTCTTCCAGGCTGCCTAGGTGCTTGTTGCCATCGATGCTCCAGGTCGGGAACAAGTCCGCGGCCGCACAACCATCTGTGCAGTCCTTCACGAGCACCATTGAGCCATACTTCGCGGCTTCGTCCATGCTCGCCGTCGCCCATTCTGCAGTATAGAGAATGACTGACTTGGTCTGCAGGCAACTCGCCAGGTCGTCGACTGGGGCTGGCTCTTCAGCTTTTACCACCGGATCAAGAACCACTGGGCACGCTTGGAACTCGCAGTCAGGCGCAACTCTCACGACGAGGCTGCCGTCAGCACACTGCTTGATATCTGCAGGGCATGCAATGGGTTCTGGAACTGGTTCAGAAATTGATATCGGTTCGCTCACACCGCCACTGATGTCTACCACAGGCACAGGAACGTACACTATGTCATCAGTAGGTGCGGGTGTTGTGGGCGCCGGACCTGTCTCTACGACGGGAATCGGGATGATATCCACATCACCAGAAGATGCGGGAGTCTCAACAGGCGCAGGCGTTGCAGCCGCTCCTATCTCCACCGTCGGAATCGGAATAATGTCTACATCACCAGTCGGTGTCTCAACAGGCGCAGGTGTTTCTGCAGGACCGGTCTCTACAACGGGAATCGGAATGATATCTACATCACCACTGGGTGTACTTGCCGGCGTTTCAGCAATGTCCACAACCGGAACTGGCACGAACTCTGTCTCCTCGCTCACTGCAGGAGTTTCAGGAGTTACGTCGACCGTCTCTGGTGGTCCGTAGGTGATAACTGCGTTCGTCCGGAGGTTCTCGATGAAAGTGCTGTAGGCTTCGCGTCGTGTGTCGCCAGCGAGAATCGCGACGATGTCACCCTCGACCTCTGCGTATGGCTTTGTTACAGCCAGCTGATCACTGACTTTGAGGATGATGTGTTGGCCGAACTGGGTCTCCACAATGCGTGTCTCGTCCGGAGCCATTGCAAAGCTGGCTGCTTCGAACTCAGGCACCATGAAACCGGTGGGGAAGGTGTATTCGCCGCACTTGTCCTTGCTGCCCAGGTCATCGGTGTATTCAGTGACGAGTTCGCAGAAGTCATCGCCTGCTTCGTAGCGGGCAACTACTGTTTCCGCTTCGGAGAGTACGGCCGCTGGCTCCAGGTCACCGTTCGCGATGAGGATGTGCTTCACCGTGACTTCAGCTCCTGTCTGGAAGCTCGCCTTGTTCTCGTCATAGTAGGCTTGCACTGTTTCTTTGGAAGGGGTAAGGTCTTTATCCACTGTCTCGGCGAAGAGCTTGTTGATGGTCTGCTGACGCTCGAGCATGTCGCGCATGTCTTCGCTGGTGAGACCAAAGATTGCCAGGTTCTCATTAATCTGCTCTTCGGTGAGTTCGCTGTCCCAGAGGAGTTCTTGGTAGGCGAGCTCGAGCTCTGCTTCAGTGAGTGTGATGCCACGATTCGCTGCTTCTTCCATAAGGAGCTTCTCATCTATCATCTCCTGGAGGACTTGCTCGTCGGTGAGCACCTGCCTATATTGGTCTGGGAGGAGAGCGAGTTGCGTGTCCAGCGCTGTTCTGGTGATGTCAATACCGTTCACTGTGGCAACGATATCGCTTTGGCTGGTTCCCAGCTGCTCGTTCACGGCGGTGATATCAGTTTCAAAGCCGGGATACTTGGCGATGATATCCTTGAGGGTGTATTCACCGCTGGCGAAATCGCTCGAGAGGTCAGTGACGATGATTTCGGAGACGCCTCGGGCGCGGAACGCCTCTTTTGCCGCCTGCTCTGTCGTCACAACGGGGTATTCTGGCTCTTCTCCTGCGCTGAGCAGGATGGCTGCCACTACAAGGATGAGGACGATGGCTGCACCGATGACTGGCCAGATGCCACTGTCTTGTTTCTTGCTGCCTTTCTTGGAATTCCTAGAGACTGATTTCTTACGTGCCAAAGTTACCACCTTTGAATGCTCTTCAGGACGGATGGAGGGCTTAAAAATATTGTGGTTATTCGCGAATGATAACAAAATTTAGGGTAACTCATAAAAGGGGCTCTAAGCTCCTCTCTCCTATGGAGACACGGATTGGCGCTGGTTGCGATGCTATGGACTGGCTGCTCGAGGGTGGCTATGAGAAGGATGTCCTGACCACGATTTATGGACCTCCAGGCGCTGGCAAGACAAATTTCCTACTCTTGACCATGGCGAACAGCCCTGATTTGGCGGGGAAGAAGATCGTCTATATCGATACTGAAGGGAACTTTTCGCTTTCTCGCTTCAAGCAATTGACGTCGGACCATAAGGAAATCTTGAAACGTACGATTTTCTTGAAGCCCACGACCTTTGAGGAGCAGCGCAAGGCGTTTGAGAAGCTGCGGAAGATTGTGACAGCTCGGGTTGGAGTGATTATTCTTGATTCTGCCGCCATGTTGTATCGTTTGGAGCTTGGGAAAACAAAAGATATCTATAATGTGAACCGGGAGCTTGGGTTGCAGCTGTCCTACCTTACTGAAATCGCGCGGAAGAAGAACATTCCTGTGTTGGTGACGAATCAAGTGTATGCAGATATTGATTCTGGCGTTGATGGTCGCACGAAGATGGTTGGCGGTGACATATTACGCTATGCGTCCAAGTGTTTGATTGAGATAAAACGTTTCGCGGGAGGAAAACGCGCTGCGGTTTTGCAGAAGCATCGGTCATTGCCTGAGAAATCGGTTGAGTTTGTGATTACTGATGACGGGGTAGAACAAGTCGAGAAGTAATTTCTCATCATTTATAAGTAAACATAACCATTATATATCATTATAATCTCTATAGTTCTATGAACACCACAATAGCGATACCAACAGATATCAGGGACCAGTTAAAGGAGCTGGGTGAAAAGGGAGAGACCTACGCCAACGTCATCGATCGCCTTGTGAAAAGTGCTCGGAAGCGCATGCTGCACGATCTCCTGATGGACGAGAGCGATTGCGTTACTGTCGAGAAGGCACTCGAGGAAGCCAAACGACGATGGCCATAGTCCTCGTAACGCGTAGTCTCAAACGAGAGATTAACAAGCGTTTCAAGAAGGAAGCAGTCATCATCTTCGAGCTCTTTAGGTCACTCAAGACGAATCCTAAGAAAGGCAAGCTCCTTTCGCAAGTGAACAAGGTCGCTGTCAAGGAGCTGAAGTACAAGAAGTTTCGATTCTTTTTCCTGGTCGACGCTTTCGCAATTAAGTTTCTCTCGATGGAGGATTTGGAAGATATCGTCATCAAGTTTGTTCGCATGGGCGACAAGAAGAATCAACAAGATGTTATCGATGAAATCAAAAGAATCTTGAGAAAAATGGGAGAGGAAGGATTTTGAAAGAGAAAGTAAAGCATCATGGTTTCGCGCATTTTATCCTGTTCATTGGTTTGTTTGTTCTCGCTGTTGTGATTTTTGGTGGTGTTGCTGATGGACCGTTGATGTCAGGATTGTTCGCTGGTGCCCAGGTGTATCATTGGATTTCTAGCGGTATTGCTGGTGATGTCGAGAGTATTGGCGCTGCTGCTCCTAGTATTCTTGGTTTGCTCGTTATCTTCATCATCAATCTCGCTATCTATTATGTACTAAGTAGTGTGCTGATAGTGCTGTTTAATTTAGTGTTTGGAAAAGAAGGAAAATAAGTTTTACTCTGCCGTGAAATCGTCCACGGTGAACGGGAACGCTTGTCCTTTGTTGTGCAGTCCTTTCGCTTCCATCAAGCCCTGAGTGAGCAGGAAGAAGATGAGGCCAAGAGATTTCTTTCCCTTGTTGTTGCACGGCACGACGTAGTCGATGTTGTTCGCTGCGTTGTTGGTGTCGCAGAGCGCGATGACCGGGATGCCGATCTTCAATGCGTCATTGATTGCGTTCCTGTCGGGCCAGGGGTCGGTAATGAAGAGTATCTTCGCTTCGACAAAGTCTTTCAACTGCGTGTTTGTCAAGAGACCTGGTGGGTATCTTCCTGCGAAGAACTTGACACCTATCATTTCGGCGAGTTTCTTCACGCCTTTCCAGCCGTTCTCTCTTCGACTGACCACAACGATGTCGCTTGGTTCGTAGCGCGTGAGGAGTTTGACCAGGATGCGGATGCGCTTGTCAATCTCTTCGATGTTCAGGACGCTGAGTCCGTCTGGTCGTGTCTTGTAGATGAAGTCTTTCATGTACTTCGTCTTGAATTTCGTTCCGATGTGGATGCCTGCCTTGAGGTATTCCTCGTTGGGCACGAGCAAGTTTAGGTTCTCATCAACCATAGTTTCACCTTATTATTCGTCGGAAGCGATTCAGAATCCTTCCGCGGCTATTATCACCCGCCACAGCTGCTTCACTTGGAAGCGTGGGTAATGGCTGCTGAGAACTAGGTGTGGTTTATAAGGCTGCCGTTGGTTATTACCATATAGAAAATAAATAAGCTACTACTAAACAGTTAAAAGTGGACAGTGATTTCCTGCCTTCATGCGTCCGTTGATTACAATCGAAGGCCATCAGGCAGCTGGGAAAAGTACACTCGGCGAAGCGCTCGGAATACGAATAGGCGCGCAATATCAAGAGACCCGCTCGCTTGTCGACCACGTCGGTTCAGGAGCGATGAGCCGTTATCAGGCCTTTATGGACGCCAATCTTCGATTCTCTGACTCCTTTGAAGGAAACGTCTGGGCGACTGTCGTGAATGGCTATTGGCCCACAACTAAGGCTTCGCATGAGCATCTCCTTGGCTTACTTCACGGTGGCCTAGAGTTGCCTGAAGGCGCTAGCGAACGCCTCTATGTGCCAAGTGCGGCCATCCTCATGGCAGCGAGTAGCAGTGTGGTTGTCGAACGCCTTGAGAAACGAGGCGAAGAAATCAAGGGACATAACCGACCAATACACATGATTAAGACCCTGATGGGAATCAGGCACTATTACGATAACTTAGCTGTTCCATACACAATCATCGATACCAGCATTCTCGACAAGGAACAAACCTTGGTAGCCGCATTGGAATTCATCGCTGATTATAGTGTGATGGACCGGTCGCCAGTCAAGCTGAGCAGTGTGAACGCAGGGAAGCGCTGGGATTTACATGAAGCGTCCCCTGAGATGACACCGGAAGCGCAGCGTCATATGAAAGCTGTTATTGCAGCTGAACGTCGTCGTGCTGGCGCGCGTTCTAGAACTTGAGTTCTTTGATAGTTTTCAAGTCAATCCCGTAATGCGCGTAGATTGCTTGATTGCCCATGGCGGTTGTTGTGTCGAGGGTGAAGCCGAGCGCTTCGACAGCGGCTTCCACCGCTTCTTTGCTTGGTGCTTCAATCTCAAAGTAGGGCGGTATTCTTGGCCAGAAATCGATTTCGAAGTCGATGACGCCTTTTTTGTAGCTGACGCGTTTGTTTTCTTGCATCGCTTTTCTGATGAAGCCGAGTTTTTCTAAGATGTCTGCTGTTGTGTCAAAGTCGCTCACGTCCACTTCCAGTTCTTTCGTCCCGTCGATGGTTTCTGATTGTATTTCTTTGATGGTGAGCTCAACTTTTTCACCAGTGTCTCGCAGACGCAGCCAGGCGTCAGGATTATCGTTGAAGTCGTAGACATAACGTCGCATGTTTCTCTCTGCCACTTTCTTCGCACCGATCGCTTCCAGCTTCTTCTTGATGTCGGCCACGTCGATGTCGAGAATGCGCAGTTCGAATTCTGTGTGCATAAAACTGAGCAGAGGGTGGTCTCATAAAAAGCTTTGGAAAGGCAGATAAATGCCTAGGTGATTCCCACCTCTATGAACCCCGCCATCACAATAATGTCGCCTGACCGTCACAGACGCAAAGTTCTCGAGAATATTCTCAAACTCGATGCGGTCAGAGCAATAAGCACTGACTCAGCGAAGGTTGCTGCCGCAGCCGCCATGCTTGGAGATAGACTCCTCATTGACGCTTCAGCTCTAGGAGAGTTCACACCGACAAACGTAGCAGATGTGAATAACTACGTGAGTCATTTCGGAGAAGGGTATGTTCCACTCGATTTTTCAAAAACCTTAGTTTTATCTCAAAAGACACTCACTGAAGACCAAGAAGCAGTTATTAA
This sequence comes from Candidatus Woesearchaeota archaeon, assembly GCA_018221165.1. GTDB lineage: Archaea > Nanobdellota > Nanobdellia > Woesearchaeales > UBA525 > UBA153. The sequence continues at coordinate 7,587 of JAAOYD010000034.1, forward strand.
GCAAGTAACTGGTGAGAACTCAGTTATGTATCGCGGTCCTGACGACTACTATCAAAGGTGTTTGTCCCAAATTTCGCCATTTGTTGGTAAAGAGGACCTTGAGGCGTCAAGGTAGATTTGTACAGTACAAAAGATTCCGCTTTCCATTTCTGTTCTATCCGCTTCTCCTTGACTATGTTTTTGAGGATGTCGCCTTCCTCCGCAGTGAGATGCTGGAACCTGGCAATGGTGAGATGTGGTTTGTAGCTTCGCGGGTCGTTCATCGCCCAGGGTCGCACTGCTCGTTGGATGTGCTTTTGTAATTGCGCCAGTTCTTTATTGAGTTTGATGCCGAGCCAGAGCACTCTCGGGAAGGTGCCGAGCTTTGTTGTTTGGAGCTTTATGGTCGAGAATTCTATTTCTGACAATGCCTCTTGTACTTTAGGGAGCTTCTCGTCGGGCACTTCACCCAGGTATTTCAGGGTGAGATGGATGTGTTTCGCTAATCGTAATGAATCAAGAGAATGGAGTTCTTTGCCGAGCTTGTCGAGTGCTTGTTCGAGTTCTGGCGAGATATTCAGAGCTACGAAGAGTCGCATGGAGAATGTGAAAGTTGTTTGGAACTAAATGTTTATTCCTTCTCAGGAGCTTCCTCATCACTGTCCGGCTCATCGCCAGGGTCAGCGTCTGCGGGCTCATCACCGAAGTCTTCGCTGTCGAGTTCTTTCTGAGGGTCGAACTCTGGTTCAGCAGGCTTCGAAGATCTCGATGCCTCTATCTTCTTCTCCGCGTCGCCGATCTTCTCGGCAAAGCCCACTTTCGCGAGCACGCGGGTAATCTTGATGCGTACTTCGTCTCCAGCTTTGGTGTTCGGGACGAAGAGCACAAATCCGTCCTTCTTCGCAATACCGTCGCCTTTCTCTCCGACGGCCTCTATCCTTACATCAATCTCTTCTCCTTCCCTCACGGGAGGAGCACTATTATTCTGGTATTGGTTGCCATACATTGTCTTGTTACCTTCCGTTTTCCTTAGCGAGAAGCTCTCGCAAGGTGGAATATGGAGATGAGGCTTTTAAAGTTAATGCTGAAAACAACTATTTCTTCTCTTCATCGGCTTCTTGTATTGCCTTCTTGACCTTGGCGTCGTCGACTTTCTTGCGGAGCGTGTCGAGGCCAGCGTCGTCCTTCTTCGTGCCCTTGTTCATTTTCACGATGAGGATGACAAAGACAGTGGTGAAGAGGAGTGCCCAGATGAGCGTTCCCAGCCAGCCAGGGAGGATGGGGACAAGTTCGAGGAATTCTGTTATGACATCTCTCCAGAACAGGCCGGCGACGAAGGTGAGCGCGCCGATAATCGTGGTACGATAGGTCTTGGAGAATTCTACCTTGCTTTCTGCTTTCGCGAGCCGACGTTCGAGGGATTTCAGGTCGATTTCTTGCTTCTGCTCTTCTTCTTTCTTGGCAAGCTCTTCCTTCTGCTTGTCGAGCTTCTTCTCTTTGCGCTCCAAGCTGGCTGTCTTCTTCTCGAGCTGCTGCTTAGACGTGAGAATCTCGACTTTCTTCTTCGCCATGGAGAAAGAGGAAGAAAAGGGGTTTTATAATGTTTCTTACGCTTCTTCCAGCCCGCCTTCGACCACGTTGAACACGCACTCAGCGTCCGGCATGTTCGGGGCGTCGATGAGCTTCGCGACTCTCGTGCCTTTCTTGCCTCTGCGCAGGTAGATCCTGAAGGTGCTGTTGTGTCCCACGATGTGGCCGCCGATGGCTTCAGTCGGGTCGCCGAAGAACTGGTCAGGCTTGCTCATCACTTGGTTGGTGACGTAGACACTCAGGTTGTACATGTCTGCGATCTTTGAGAGCACGTGCATGTGCTTGTTCAGCTTCTGCTGGCGTTCTGCCAGTGTGCCTCTGCCGACGAATTCTGCTCTGAAGTGGGCGGTTAAGCTGTCAACAATAACTAATTTGACATCGTCGCCTTTCTTGATGAGTTCTTCCACCTTCTCCGCCAGGAGCATCTGGTGGTCAGTGTTGTAGGCTTTGGCCACTTTGATGTGCGCCAGTGTTTCGTCCGGGTCGAGCTTGTTGGCTTTTGCGAACTGGGTGATTCTTTCTGGCCTGAAGGTGTTTTCCGTGTCGATATAGATAATTGTGCTGTCTGGGTGGGCGATAAGCGTGTTCACCGCAAGCACATGTGCAATTTGGGTTTTTCCTGAGCCGTATTGACCGAAGCATTCGGTAATGCAGCCTGTTTCGAAGCCGCCGCCGAGCATCTCATCGAAGGCCGGGACGCCTGTGGTGATTTTCAGGACCGCGTCGCGCTTTGCCATGACATCTGTGCCTGAGATGAAGCCCATGTCTAAGGAATCTCTCGCTGATTTGATGATTTTCCGTGCGGTGCTTTCTGTCACGCCCGAAACAGCTACTAATTGGCCAGGGGTTGCCACGCCGATTGACATCAGATCGTCATAGCCGCTGCTGATGAGCTTTTCAGCGGTTGCTGCGCCGACGCCGGGCAGTTCCATAATGGAGTCTTCCTGGCTTTTTACTGGTTCTTTCACTTTCTTCACCGTCTTTGTCGCCTCTACAACGGGAGGCATTTCTTCTTGTATTGCGATTGCTTCTGCATCCATGGGTATCACCGTTTCGATTATTAATGTATTGGAAAAAGAGATTTAAGCCTCTGTGGCCAGGGCAATGTACTCATAGGCCTTCTGCAGGACTAATGAGGCCTTCGGTAGGTCGTTCATCCGAAGAGAAGTCGTGCGCTGCCAGGCGCCCTCTTTGTCCTTGTAGCTGCGTTCGAAGGAGACGGTCTTGTAGGTTCCTTCTCCTTCCTTCGCTTCGTTGTCCCACACCGTAGCTGTGATAGCGCCGGCGCGGAATTTCTTTACTGGTTGGTTCGTACTTTCGTTTTGTGTCATTATTGACACCTCCTGTGCTTTCGCTTTCGCGAGCCCCAATAGGTGCCCGAGACGGCGATGGTTGTTGAGCCGTCTGGGGCAAGGGGACAGTGCGACAAGAGCTATTGAGGCGTGCTAGTTTAAGAGCGCTGCGCGTGCATGTCCAGTGCTCTATTGGGAAGAAAGGCGCTGAGAAGGCTGAATTAGCGGGTTTGAACGGGTATCGGTCCTTCTTCGCCGGCTTGTGGGTGATCTCCGGCGAGTTCGAGTCTAACGTATTCTGCAGTGATGTCCTTACTAAGAATCCTTTCAACAAAGCCCACACGATAGTTGAACTTCCTGGTGCGCTGGCCGAGGGGGATGTGCTTCAAGTGGATTCCTCGGGTAAGCAGGGCAATTGAGCTTGATTTCGGGAAGGCCCAGTCGACATCTGTGATGAGTGGATAGAGCTGTATTCGCCTCTTGTCGAGGGTTTTGTAGTGCTCGACCTTGCCAGTCCTGGCTGCTCTGAGGGCGAGGTCAACGGTGTCGTCGACATAGCCACGAATGGAGCCGTTGTCGTAGAGCCCCTGTCTGACAAGCGTGCTCGTTTCTAGGTAGGGTACGATGACCTTTGCGTAGGCAGTGGCCATCGCGTCGATGAGCTCGTCGCCCTTCAAAGGTGCTCGGGTCTCTGCGATATGCGAGATGCAGCGGCTCAGCTTGTCAAAGAGCGTCAAGTTGCGAGAATCAGGACCTACACGTATCATAGAATTCAGTATTCCGTAGTAGTATAAATGCTTATCGTCGTTTGTAGGCTTTCTTGTGGTGTAAAAGGGTTTCGAAGACTATCAAGTCTTCTGTGACTTTGAAGAGGAGGATGAAGTCGATGTCGACACGTACTCGCTTGAATTCCTTCAGGTCGTGGCGCAGGTTCTTGTAATGGTGCGGGTTTGGCGAGGAACGAATCTCATGAATCTTTTTCTTCGTGGCGAGGAGACGTGACAGGTCTTTCTTCTTCAGCTTCTTGAGAATCTTGAGCAGCTTCGGCTGGAGTACAGAATCTCGCATTCACAAAGAAAGAGGGGTGTCTAACTTATGCCTTCTCTATTAGTTCTCGGAGCTCTTTCATGCTGGAAAAAGGTATTCCGGGCTCCTTGTCAATCTTCTTGAGCTTCTTGAGAAAGTCAGGGCGAAGCTCGAAGTATTGATCGAAGTTGTCCTCGATAAGCTTGTTGACTGCTTGGGACTTGTTCTTGAAGCCGTATTTGGCCTTGACGATGTTGACGATGGTGTTCTGGAGCTCGCCCAGGTCGATGACTGCCTGTACCATGTTACAAGTCATTACGTTTTATTATAAAAATGTTGTGGTCTTATCGACGGAGGATTTCCGAGAAGGCTTATCTGAGCACGTCCGGCGCTACGTATTGCTCGTCCGCGGCTTCGGCGTTGGTCATGAATCGCACTTCGTCATCCGCGTAGCTGCCCACCAGGTATTGGAAGGCGCCTCTGCTGTTATCGATGTGGTGCGGGTGGAAGTCGATGCTGATTTGCTTATCCTTGTCCAGGCGCATGAGGAAGAAGCCGAAGTCGCCCAGGTGGAGCAGGTGCGCTAAGACATAGTCTTGCATCGGGAGGAATACTAAAGTACTGATCTCGACTTCCTTGACAGTTGGTGGGGGATAGAACCAGCCCAGGTGTTCGTAGCCACTGGCGTCGTAGTCGTAGCCGAGTTCTGGCAGTAAGGCATGTGTTCGTTCGTCGATGAGGTTGTAGGGCGCTCGGAAGCCTCTGACTGTCTTGTTGGTGATGTCTTCAATGACTCTCTTGCATTCTTCCAGTTCCCAACGCAGTTGTGTCTCGTTAATTTCTGGAATCCTCGGGTGGGTCATGGTGTGGCAGGCCACTTCGTAGTTCCAAGCGAGTTCTTTGGTGAGTGCGCTGTGGTTCTTGGCGAAGTCGCCGGTGACGAAGAAGGTGGCTTTCGCGTCGTACTGGTCTAATGTTGAGAGGATGAACCTGATTTCCCCTTCGGTGTTGAGTGGTTCCACATCGAAGCTTAACAACACTTCTTCCACTGGTGTGATGAAGAGGAACATGATGAAGATGACGATGATGATGGCGACACTCCAGATGAAGAAGGTATAACGCTCCATGGGCTTATTGGAGAAAAAGGAGTTTTTAAGGGTTTCTACAGCTTCTCATCCAGGTCTTCGAGATCATCCAAGGAGATGACTTCTTCCTCTGTGACGTCATTCTTCACTTCTTTTTCAATAGGAGCGATATCAGGGATTGCCGCTTTAGCTTCTTCCACAGTAACTTCCTTCTTTTCCTCTTCCTTAGCGCCTACGGTTGGGCTGGGAGCAGCGGGTTCTTTTGAAGGGGTGGGTGCAGCGGGCGCCTCTTCAGGCTCCGCAGGACTGTCGTCCGGCTCGTCAACGATGTTGACTCTTTCAGAAACTATTTCGGATTTTGCAGCGTCCGGTTCAGCAAGGACTTCTTTGATTGCGTCTTTGACTTCCGGCTTGGTTTCGAGCGTGTCAACAGCAGCGCTTGATGCTTCGTTGAGCTTCTTCAGCTCTTCTTCCGGGTCGACGTTGGTGAAGACCATGTTCGCAGTGAGCTCTACTCGTTCGAACTGCTCGTTCTTCTTGCATTTTCCGACGATCTTTATGATTTCGCCGAGCAAGTCGGTCTTGACCGCTTCGAAGGCGTTGGGATTGTCCATGTATTGCAGGAATTGCTCGTCTGTCTTGCCGGTGAGTTGTTGCGCTTGGGCTTTCCAGAAGGTGGTGCGAATGTTTCCACTGCCGTCGTCGAGGAAAACGTTCATGACGTAGTTCGTCTGTTTTGTTCCTGTGTGTCCTTCTTGGATTCTTTTTCCTGTGCTGGCGTCGACTTCGAAGAATCTCGGGTCGTAGACTTGCACGACGGTTGCTAAGAGTTCGACGCTTGCTTCGTCGCCGGTGAGTTCCTTAATCATCTTTCGTTCTTTTGTTCCTGGAGAAAATGTTTTCACGTTCTCAATCACAACACCTGCAGGATTCTGTTCGAGTTTGGCGTCGTTGCTCAGATGGAGTTCTTTATTGCCTCTGTTGTCTTTCACATAGGCGTTCTTGATTCTGATAGTGTCGCCTTCTGTTAATGCGTTGAACGTGTCTGTCTGGTCGTTCCAGAGGGTGATTCTGATGATACCGCTGTCGTCGCCGAGGAGGAAGCTTGCTACTTTGCCTTTTCGTCCGTTCTTGTCGAATTCTCGCAGTTCGTATTTTTGTGTGAGCTTTCCAGTGGCAGTGACGTTCTTCATGCCGGGGAACATGTCGACGATCTTCGCTGGGCCGCCTGTCGCTTTTACTAATTCAACGCCGAGCTCGTTCGCGACAATATGCGCTGCGCCATCTTCAGAGATAAGTCCGGTGAGTTGTTTGAGTTTCTGTTGGATCTTCTCGTCAATAGCTGCTTCTGTGAGTCCTTTCGCTGCGATGATCTTCGCTTTGATATCTTTCGCTGGAATGTCGATCATGTGTGCACCTTCGTAAACCTTAGCTTCTTGTTCATTACCGCCTTGAGGAAAGACCGACACCGAGCATGGCGGTACGCCATAATCCCGAGGTGTCGACTCAACCCCGACCTGAGGGAGGGATGATTCCGCGGTTTTACCTCATTAAATGTAATGGTATCTTTTCTGCACTGATTGTTTTGAAAGCTAGTTCATAGTCTCTGTTTCGTGTGATGAAGATATTTGCTTTACTGCGTGGAGCATCAAGAAACGCATAGGTCATTTGTGCAAGATTAGCAGCAACTTTCTCTTCAGAAGTTCCTATCAATCCAAACGTGGGTCTTTGGCCGAATTGAGCGCCGAAATCATATCCTCGTCCATCTGAATAAAGATAAGCAAAAGCATCAACTGGTTGGATGTCTTCACCGAATAGGATTTGATTGACCCAATCTAAACGTCGAGCATCGTCTTGTATATCTGCAAGGTGCAGTATAAGGTCTGATAAGACAACACTTAGTTCACGTCTTGGTAGTCTGTGGATTCCATTAATGAGCATAGTTAACCCCCTTACGAGCACAGAATTCGCCCTGATAATAAAAAGATGACGGGGAACGAGAAGATAGAAAGGAATTGTTTTCTATATGGTCAAATATTGGAGCCTTGTATTTCAACTATCATCGTTTTGCATTTCTCTATGGCTTGCGTTGCTGTCGCGAAGTCCATCCTGCTTCCGTAGTAGGTCAGCGAGTTCCTCTTGTATCGGAGGTCGTCGAATACTTTGTAGAGGTCTTCTCTTTTGAGGACGTCTCGAAGATAATATCCGAGGCAGAGGTGATTCAGGATATTGAATCCTTCTGTGAAGGCTATGGCTTGTAAGAACTCGAGTAAGGAAGTGTAATAGTCTTCGAAAACAAAGTTGCAATTCTACTCAGTGATTTCCTTGATGAGACTTATTCTTTCTTTTGCTGTTTCCCTGAGTGAGTTTGCTCTGTTCTTGTCAGGGGTGATTTTTCTTGATGAAGAATTGCTGATGCAATCATCCCAATCTGCGTCTTTCATGTGAAGACCTCAACCTCGTTGTTGAGTGTTATCCCGTTCATGATGTTGTTCGCTAAGTGGGGAGGTAGTTTCTTTAGGTTCCGGAAGAGTTGTATCGGTCTTTCTAAACGTTTTTCAAACGTTTCAAGATTAATCTTTGAAGAGCTTTCAACATAGAGGTCTATATCGCTTTCTTCGATGTCTTCTCCTTTGGCATAGGAGCCGAAAACGATGATTGGTGGATTATTGAGTTCTTGTTTGAGGTAGGCGACTAAGCCTGATTCGTATAGTTGTCTGAGGTTGAAGAGTTTCTTCTCTAGAAGATAGTTCTCGCTTGTCCTGTCCGCTGTGTAGAAGACGACGTTGCCCATTTTCACTGTTGTGAGTATCTTTTCTTCCTCCAGTTCTTTGCAATATCTAATGACTGAGGGGAGTGGTAGTTTCAATGTTCGCTCGAGCTCTCGTACCCTGAGCTTTGCTGTTGGTTTGCGGAGGAAGAACGCTGCAAGGGTTCTTTTGATATTTTGTAATCTCATTTGATAGTATAAGTTATCAACTGATATTTAAAGTTATCGGCTCTGTTTCAGAGCTCCAATCATTTTGTTGACGTCAACAAAATGTTCTGTTTTTCTCGATAAAAGAGGAGGACTAACGCTTTTCTATTCTTTTTTTCTTTTCTGTAGTCTCGAGATAATTATCAGGTTTGACAACTGCTTCTCCGCTTTGCTTTTCAAGCTCTGTTCGAGCGATGCCAGCCACCTTGCCACCCTTCTGCGCAGCATCCTCGTTCTCGTTAAATCCCTGAGCATCCTTGTTCTTAGCAATCCTCGTCGTTGACGCTTCGCCAAGCATAGTGAAGATGAGTTCCAAGTCATCCATGTGGTCGCGAAGGTTCTCTCGTTGTAATCCTTTGAAGCGTTTATATTCTGAGGGTGTTTTTTCGAATGTCGCTTTTGAGATTTCTGCTGTGAGTATCGAGTATTCCTTTTTTGTTTTGACGTCGCGCTTCTTCCATTCATCGGTGAGCTCGTCTCTGATTGCGATGCCACGGACACGCTTCTCAATCCAAGGTTCAGAGTAGCCTTTTGCCTTATAGAGTTCTCTCATCCTTTTCTGGGCCAGTTCAGGATCTTCAATCTCTTGAACTCTCTCATAACCGACTTGAGCAAGCCAGAGCTTGAACGGCTCCGCCTTCTTGGAAGGGATGGATTGAATGAGGCGAAAGACAGCTTTTGTGCTAGCGCAATTCATCCGTTGTAGACCACCCGCTGTAGCAATGGCAAGGGGGGTGGCAATCTGCCCCCACCCTTCAGCAAGTATCGCATCTCTGCGTCGCATATCTTTTAGATAGCTCTTTGGGTCCTTGGAATCAGTCAGCACAGCAATGATATCCTCGATGACAAACCACCACTCATCCTCATGCCATGTTCTGCGGATAGCTCGGTCTTGGAAGACAACGAGTCCTGTTTCAATATCCATGGGTTGGGTGAAGGACTGCAACGTTATAAGCATTGCGCGCTCTTGTCCAGTGCAATTCTGATGATATGATGTCTGTGAGTCGAGAATTCTGCGTTTGTAGATTCCATCGGTGGTGCTCCGCTGGCGTGTTCAGAAAATCCGAGCACAGTGGTTGGAATAACCATTAAAAGAAACGTTTGCTTTGTATACGTATGCGATACTTGTTGGTGGTGTTGTTAATTGCTGGTTGCGCCGAGTGTGTTGTGCGAGTGCTCCCTCCCGATGGAGTATGCAGTGCGTTCGTCGTGCCCGTTCGGGAGCGCGTGCATCGCAGGGGAGTGCTCGGTGGTGTGCGCTGAGTGGATACAGCACCCTGACTTCACGAGGAATACGTCCTTGCCAGTGCAGTGCAACGTTGACAGCGACTGCGACTGCGATCACTACCACGACTTCGAAGACTGCGTCTGCCACCACGGCTACTGCCTAGCTGTCGTCGACTAGGATTCTGGCTACTAACCCTACATCTAACCCTTCATCAACTACCTCTCGTTCTTCACCTCCCTTCTCTCCAACTCCACCTCTACTTCCAACTCCTCCCTCTCCACCACCTTGAGTCAAAACCGACGCCGAGGATGGCGACTAGAAGGAGCCATAATCGCGAGGTGTCGATAAGACCCCGACCTGAGGGAGGGTGGGAGCGGTGGTTTGTTTTCTATATGGAAAAGAATAAAATGTTAGTTCAAAAGTTATTTTAACTATATAATAACTCCTTTGTGAATGGCTGAGCCAAAAAAATCAGAACAGGAAATCGAAGACCTTGAACACTCACTATGCATTGTCGTTTTAGCTGCAATTGCAGAAATACCAAAAAATTTTGGATACACCAAAACCATTGGATTTCTAAAAGGTTCTAAATCAAGATATGTCATTCAGAACAAACTAGATAAAAACGAATATTTTGGCATACTTTCTGCATTCTCTAGTTCAATTCTAGAATCAATCATAGGATATCTACACGATCAAAGTCTAATAGAAAAAGTGGAAGTTGGTAAATTCAACAGACCAACATTAGTAGTATCAAAATTTGGTCTGAGAGTATTGGGAAAAAGAGAGAAGATAAAATTAAACGCGCACATATTCAATAAAAAAGAAGAGATAAACGTTTCTGACGAAGTCTTTTACCAAAAAATCAGCAAATTAAGATACGAAATCGCAAAAAGAGAAAATTTACCCGCATTCTGTATTTGTACAAATGAAACACTCATAGAGATTACTAATCAAAAACCGAAAACAAAAGAAGAACTATTAAACATTAAGGGTGTTGGTGAAAAGTTCATTGATAATTATTCTGAGGAGTTTTTAGATATCATCAACAGAAATTGAAAACCGCTTTAGAAGAGCTGAAACGTTAAATTACCACATTCTCAGAACATTTTTAAATTATCA